>CAYXQK010000284.1:0-8118 GCA_964467445.1 uncultured Syntrophaceae bacterium | reverse complement strand
AGGACAAGGTTCCAGTTCACATAAAAACCGATGCCGTTGCTCCAGGTATGGGGGGAGTATTCCCGCCCTTTCTCATGGCAGGCCCGGATCACCTGCATGCACTGCTGGATACCGCCCGCAAAAGTGGCGTCCGGCTGATAGATGTGGAAGCAGTCCTTCTCGAACATGATCTTGATCTCGTCCCACCCGTGGTTTATTTCGGCGCCCGAGATCTTGATTTTTGAAATCTTCTTGAGCGCGGCGTTGCCGTCATAGTCTCTTGAATCAAGCGGCTCTTCGAGCCAGATCAGACCGTTCTGATGGCAGGCTTCGGCGAATTCCGCGGCCCGTTTCAGGTCCCAGTCCGGTACGCGATCGACGATGGATACAGGCCAGCCCTGATTTGCATCGACTCCGAGACGCATCCTGTCGCCCAATCCCTTTGCGATCACCTCGACAAGCCGGATGTCATCGGCAAGTTCCCGGTTCTTGACCCGGAGCTTGGCAGTCCTGAACCCGCGTTCGCGCATGGCCAGCAGTTCGTCGATCCTGCGTTGCGGGTCGTGCATCTCACCGGTCGAACAGTAGGCTTCGATCGGCCTTGCCCGGCCGCCCAGGATTTCATAAACCGGTCTGCCCTGGCTTTTGCCGATGATGTCCCAGCAGGCCGGCTCGATCCAGAAGTTCCGCCATCCGAGGTAACCCGCCTGTTTGAGCAGGCCCTGCACGCGGGCGATGTCCGTCGGGTCCGCACCGATCAGATAGGCGCCCAGCAGATCGCCCAGCCCTTCCCGCTCTTTTCCCATGGCCGTTCCGGCCGAATAGCCCTCAATGCCGTTGTCGGTGATGAGTTTGATCAGCGTGAAACGGTTATGCGTCTGCGGATAGCCCGGGATCCACGTGGGCCAAAAGGTGTGCTTGAGCGGAACCGAGACATGCCAAAGTTCGATTGCGGTGATCTTCATGATATATTTTTCATAGCCCGATCATTTTTTTGTGAATGTAGGAAAATAAAAACATGGTTGTAAGCGGAATGGCCAGGCCGATGAATGTTCCCCAGAAGATGCTTCCGCTCGGATCAAAGCCATAGGGTTTGGTGAAATAAAGGAGTAAATTGATGCCGATGCCCGTAAAAAATAAATATTGTACCACTTGCGCCTGCTATGGCTCCAGTATTCCAGGCGGACATTTCTCTCTTCTTCTCTCATGAAGGGACCTCCAAAGATGACTTTTCTGCCTGTATCTAAGTGCCCCGCACGATACATAATCCGGATTGCTCTGTCAATCTGTTTTACTGTGCCGATTCGCCCCCTTGCCGCAGGTTAGAAGTGCGATTCGAGGAATTTCCGATCGGAAAATTCCTTTAATTTCAGATAATCGGCGGTAACATCCGCCATAGCGCCTCCGGGAATGAGGCCGATCAGTTCGGATTCAAGAATATCGGTGTCGCGGCGGCCGGCCGCTTCCTGAACACGGTCGAAGACGGTACGCAGAGACGTTACCCGGTAATCCGTGAGATTCATGGATACCTGGGCCACGCGTCGGCTTTTTAACAGAAGTCCGATCGCCTTGACATGGGGAAGGCCCCCGCCCGAATGGCGGATCATGCCGGCGATATCCCGTACCAGTTGCAGATTATCGGATTTAAGGTTGATATTGAAGGCAATCAAAGGAATCCTCGCCCCGACGGCCGTGGCCCCCGCGCGTGCGTTGAAAAGGCCAGGCCCGGCGTCCGGGCGCCATTCGGGATCCTTGAGGCGTTCCCTTAATTCCTCGTATCCACCTTTTCGGATCTGTGAAAGCTCCCTGTTCCAGGGGGCCAGCGCCGCTTCTCCATAGAAATAAACCGGAACCTGGGCTTGCTGCGATAAATCCCGGCCGAAATCATGGGCGATCCGGACGGCGTCGGACATATCCGCATCGCCCAGGGGAACAAAGGGGACCACGTCGACGGCGCCAATCCGCGGATGAACGCCCGCATGTTCACGCATGTCAATGATTTCAATGGCTTTCAGACAGACGGCAAGGCAGGCTTCCTGGACAGCGCCGGGGGGACCAATGAACGTCAGGACGCTGCGGTGATGGTCCTCATCCATGCAGAAATCGAGGAGCTTGATTTCCTTAAAGGCAGTGGCGGCATCCACGAGGGCTTGCCCCTTTTTTCTGTCCCTGCCCTCGCTGAAATTGGGCACACATTCAATAATTTTCATAGCATCCGGACTTTTTACGAAGCCGTCATCTATCAGCCGCCCTTGTAGATATAACGCTCCAGCAATTTATGGAAGGGGGTCCAACTCGTATCGTCTTCCGGCGCATCAGCGACAAAGGTCTGAAAGGCATTGACTTTCGCGTCCAGGTCGTCGATATAATGAACGATCAGGGCTTCCAGGGTTTTAGGACGTTTGGGTGAGCCGAATTCCAACACCCCGTGATGGCTCAGGATCAAATGCCGCAGCTCCATAGCCAGCGTCTTCGGAAAGCCCTCGATGGCGGCCATCTTTGCGTTGACCATCTCCACCCCCATCACAACATGCCCGATCAGCCGGCCCTCATCGCTGTATTGCACAAGCCGGTCATAGTCAAATTCATAAATTTTCCCGATGTCATGGAGCAAGCCGCCCGTCAGCAGCAGGTCATGGTTGACATCCGGATAGTGTCGAATCGTCATGTCGAGCAGCTTCGCTACGGACAGCGTGTGTTCAAGGAGCCCCCCCAGGTAAGCATGGTGGAATCCCTTTGCAGCAGGGGCTTTTTTAAAGAGCGTCTTTGTCTTCTCATTCTGAAAGAAGGCGTTCAGGAGGTCCTTCAGGCAGGGTGTCTGAATCTTTTCGACATAAGTCATCAGTTCGGTGAACATGTCTTCGGCAGCCTGTTTTGCCGCCGGAAAATAATCGGCCAGGTCGATCTGGTCATCCGTCAGTCTTTTCAGTTCCAGCACGGACAGTTGCAGGCTGTTTTTGTAGCTCAAGGCGCGCCCGTAAACCTGGACAATGTCGCCCTGCTTAAACTGGCCATCCCATTCGTTGGCGTTATCCCAGATTTTTCCGTCGATTTCTCCGGTTTTGTCTTTCAGCCGCAGATTGAGGTAGGGAGCCCCCTTTTGCGAATAGGCCAGGTTCTTTTCCGCGACCAGAAAAGCGCTCGTTATTTTTTCACCCGCCTTCAGATTTTCGATATAAACCGTTTTCTTGTTCACAGACCGACCCGCCTTTCATGGGTATAGACTTGCATGGATCCGCCCCGGACAGCGCCGATGAGCGTGATGCCGGCGTCGCCGGCCAGTTGTATGGCCCGGGTTGTCGGCGCCGCCAGCGAGACCACAAGCGGTATTCCCAGATTCCAGACCTTATTGACAATTTCCGTTGACACCCGGCCCGTTCTCAGAACGGCCTTGTCGGAGCAGTCCCAGTGATTCGACAGCGCATAGCCGGCCAGCATATCAAGGGCATTGTGCCTTCCGATATCTTCCCGCACCACGAGGATCTCTTTTCCGTCCGTGAGCGCGGCGCCGTGGGTTCCGCGGGTCATCCGGTGCAGGACACAGAGATCAATGAACCGGTCCATCAACTGCAAAACCCGTTCCGGTGACAGTTGCATTGCGTCCGGTGGAATCGGTTCGGGAAGGCTTAGAGGACCTTCCCGGATGGTTCCGCGGGCGCCGCTTGAGGCGATGCTGCCTCTGATAGGACTGTCCGCTGGACCCTGACCCGGCGTCATGGCAGCAGCGGTGAGTAGGTGGACGGCGCCTGCATCCGGATCGATCCGAACATCCTGGATGTCCGAATGGTCTTTAATGATTCCTTCGGATTTCAGATATCCCAGGGCCAGCTCGTCCACATGCAGCCCTGTACAGGCGATTGTAACCAGGTGCTGTCCATTAAGATAGATCTGCAGGGGCATCTCCTGAATAATATCGACATCCCCTTTGGAGAAAGCCCGGCCATCGAAAGTGTAAACCGGAAAGGTCGTGATGCCCTTTTCTGCAGGCGTCATAATCAATTCCCTTTTTCTCTCAGAATACGGTGTTCCCCGGACCGGACCGTGAGCTTGGTCATGTCAAAATATTCCAGTAACGGGATAATAAACTTTCGCGACAGACCGGTTAATTCCTTGAAGGTGGCCGGAGTCGCCTTTCCGTCTTTCTGGAGCAGGTTTTTATAGTCTTCGCGCAACCGGGCCAGTGCAACCTGATCGAAATACAGATCCTCGTTGATCTTGATCAGCGAGCCGTCTTTGAGCATCACGTTCAGGACACTGCTCACGCGGGGCTTTTGTTCTGCGAACTTTTCCACGACTTCCCTCATCGAGGGCGGTGTCAGCCCGGCGTTACGGTACAAATCGGAGAGAACCTGCCGCAGATCTTCCATCTCGCCCCTCAGGTTGACCCGGTGATCCGGCAGCCGCAGGTTTTCCCGGTCAATGACGACCCTGCCGCTTTTTTCCAGATCCCGGAGGATGGCATTGAACAGTTTGGGGCTGACAAAAGATCCCACCCTGGTCCGCAGTTCTTCCCTGGACATACCTTCCTGGAGCGGGAATTTTTCATGGAAGGCACGGATATCCGATAATAATTTCTCCTGCAGATCCTGATAAACCTTGAAGGAGATGACCCTTGTCTCCTCCCGGTCAAGAAGAATCGCCTGCTTCTGTGAAAACAGCGCTTCCAGTCTCTTTTTCACCTGACCTTGCGGGAGGCCGGTCCGGATCACCAGTCCCCGGAGGTCGATCCCCGTGAAAGAGGATCGGTCAATGATGGTCGCGATCCGTTCCAGGTCGTCGCCGTGCTGCAGCCGTTCAAGTTCATCGATGATCCGCCTTGAATATCTTTTATGCTTTCGCGAGAGGGGATCCAGGACCGTCCCGCCGCCAATCGTTGTGACGGGGGAATAGCTGCGGATGACGAAACAGTCCGCGGCTATGACCACGGTCGGTGATGCCATGAAAAGCTGGGCGAATGAACGGTCACCGGGTGCGATGTCGTCACGATCCAGAAAGCTGATTCTGGCCATGATTTCGCTGGCGCCGGCATGGAAACGGACAAGCGCCCGGTTTTTCAGTTTTTTTTCGTTTGAAGGCAGGTATTCGAAAAAAACGTCCAGACGCCTTGTCGTCTCCAGCGTACCGGGCCGGGTCAGAACGTCGCCCCTTGCGATCGTGGTCTTCTCAACACCCTGAAGATTGATGGCCGTCCGCTGTCCCGATTCCGCCAGACTGACGCTTTGATTGTGAACCTGCATGCCCCGGATACGGGAGTTGATCCGATGAGGTAAAACGGTCACGTCCTCACCGGTCTGGATGCTTCCGGAAACCAGGGTCCCGGTGACCACGGTTCCAAACCCCTTCATGCTGAAGACCCGGTCGATGGGTAGTCTGAACAGGCCGGCATCGCCCTTTTCTTCAATCCCGGAAGCAATCTGATTCAGTTCATTCAGCAGATCCGGCAGGCCTGCGCCGGTTAAGGCGGAAACGGGAACAATGGGGGATGCTTCCAGAAAGGAGCCCTTCAGAAAGGTCCGGATGTCGTCGGTGACCAGGTCCCGCCAGTCCTCATCCACCAGATCCACCTTCGTCAGCGCAACAAGCCCCTTTTTCAGGCCGAGGAGCGAACAGATATGGAGATGCTCCTTCGTCTGGGGCATTACACCCTCGTCGGCGGCGATGACCATGATCACCAGATCAATCCCCGCTGCGCCGGAAACCATGTTTTTGATGAAACGCTCGTGGCCCGGCACATCCACCACGCCAAGGGTCCGGCCGCCGGGCAGGGTCAGGGAGGCAAACCCGAGCTCGATGGTGATGCCGCGCTCCTTTTCCTCCTTAAGCCTGTCCGTATCGACGCCGGTGAGCGCTTTGATCAGTGCCGTTTTGCCATGGTCAACATGGCCCGCGGTTCCCAGGACGACGTGCTTCATGTCTTTTCAATAACAAAGTCCAATCTATTTGACAACCGCTAAAAGTATATTGTATGTTTCTACCGCACCAATGCGGATGTTGAATTGTCAGTCGACTTGAATTTTGACGCCATCGTAAAAGGGGAGGGGGAGGGAACGGGAGATTAGGATACTCGGTCTCGACTACGGAAGCAAAAGAATCGGGGTTGCCCTCTGTGATGAGCTGGGCCTGACCGGCCAGGGTCTGACCACAATCACGTGGAAAAATAAAAATCAGGTTTTGAGAGCCCTGGAAGTTCTGGTCAGCAGCCATGGCGTGGAAAAAATTGTCATCGGCTATCCCTTGCGTCTTGATGGAACGGAGGGTATCCAATGCGAGAAAGTCAACCGCTTCGCCCGGTTGCTTGAGGCCAGGCTCTCCCTTCCCGTGATCAAATGGGACGAGACGCTGTCCAGCCAAACGGCGGAGGATATTCTCATTCAATCCCGGATGCGCCGTGAGAAGCGAAAACAGATCGTCGATAAAATGGCCGCCGGTATTATCCTGCAAGGCTACCTGAATTCCCTCCATCCGTCGAGTCAATGATGACGGCTTCGTAAAAAGTCCGGATGCTACGTTGCGCTGCATCCTTCGTCATTGCGGCGTACCTCAAAGTACGCCTCATTCCTCAGGATTTGCGCGCCTTGCCTGCGGAGCTTTTTACGAAGCCGTCGAAATGGGCTTATTTTTCGACTTTTTACGAGTGAGTCAATGATGTTAAACCTGACCGGAAACAACCCATGAAAGCGTTTTTGTCCCTGAATCAGCGAGCCAGGAAAGGGATTGCTCTGGGCGTCGCATTGCTCCTGGCATTGAGCCTATTTCTAATAATCTATGCGAAACGTCCCATCGATGACCGAGCCGTTGTCGCGACGGTATATATTCCCAAAGGGGCCGGTTTCTTAGAGATAGTCGATATTCTGGATCAGGCGGGCATGGTGAAGAATAAAGCGTTCTTTACCCTCTTGGCCCTATTCAAGGGGGTCGCCGGCCAGATCAAGGCCGGGGAGTATGACCTGGCGACGAGCATGACACCCTGGAAGATCACCGACAATCTGGCCAAGGGTAAGATCAAAATCCGCCCGGTGACCATTCCCGAGGATTTTACCCTTAAGCAGATCGCCGATCGGCTGGTCGCGGAGGAACTCGTCAGTGAGGAAAGTTTCCTGGGTGTGACGACCGATCCTATCTTCCTGGCGTCGCTGGATATTGATGCCGCAAGCGCCGAAGGGTACCTATATCCCGATACCTATGAATTCAACCGGGGCATGACGACCCGGGAAATCGTCAGAGTCATGGTGAATCAGTTTCGGAAAAAAGTCACCCCGCAGATGATCGAAAGGGCAAAAGCATTGGGGATGACCACCACCAAGTTTGTGACGCTGGCTTCCCTGATCGGCAAAGAATCAGGCGATGAGGAAGAAAAGTCTCAGATATCCGCCGTATTTCACAATAGACTGAAAAAGGGCATGAGGCTGCAAAGCGATCCGACGGCAGTTTACAGTCTCAATGAGTATCGAAGCATCGTGAAAAGGAAGGATCTGGACAATGATACGCCCTACAATACTTACAAAATTCGGGGATTACCGCCCGGCCCCATCGCCAATCCGGGAATCGACTCTCTTCAGGCGGCCCTGAATCCCGCTTCCGTTAATTATCTCTATTTTGTCTCGAAGAATGACGGGACGCATATATTTTCCTCCAACCTGGCCGCGCATGCGCAGGCCGTCTTAAAATATCAGATTAAAAGGAAAAAAGAGTAAATTTTTTGCTTGACAAACCGAATCTCCTTCATTATGGTGGCCACAAGTGGAGTAAAGTGGATGATTGTGGAGGGGAATCCGGTGTCTGTCTTCAGGGGTCAATACTATCACACCATCGATGACAAGGGAAGAATCATTTTCCCGTCCCGGCTCCGTGAGGTCATGGCCGAGAAGTATGACAACCGGCTCGTCATCACGAACTGGGAAAATTATCTGATGGTTTTTCCCTATGATGAATGGCGGATCATTGAAGAAAAGGTCAGCCATCAGTCCATTCTGAGGAAACAGGTGCGGGCCTTTCAGCGTTTCTTCATGTCCGGCGCCGTGGACTGTTCGCTGGACAGCCAGGGGCGTGTTCTGATTCCCCCGAATCTCAGAGAATTCGCCGCGCTGGGAAAAGACGTTGTGCTGGCCGGCATGATCAAGGTGATCGAGATCTGGAGCA
>CAYXQK010000283.1:0-2590 GCA_964467445.1 uncultured Syntrophaceae bacterium | reverse complement strand
TGCTTTCCTTTGCAGTCAATGCCATCCTGACACAGATCCAGCAGAGGGAAAGACCCCGGTGAATACTGAAAAATCCATACTGGAGATCAGAAATCTTCAGGTTAAAAGAGGAGGCGTATCGGTTCTGAATATTCCGCACCTCGATGTTCCCGAGGGGAAAGTTCTGTCCCTCATCGGACCGAATGGCGCGGGGAAATCGACGTTGCTGCTGGCGTTATCCAGATTGCTGAAATCGGTTCAAGGTGACATTGTCTTCAGAGGGCAAACTATTGATAATAATCATAGCCTGGTCGCCTATCGAAGGAAAATAGCCATGGTTTTTCAGGAACCGCTCCTTTTTGACACAACGGTGTTTGAAAATGTCTCCTCGGGCTTGAAGATCCGGGGAATGGGAAAAAGCGAAATCAAGGACATCGTGGAGGAATATCTGGAGCGGTTCGGCATCGGCCATCTTGCCGGCCGTGCCGCCAAAAAACTGTCGGGCGGCGAGGCCCAGCGCACAAGCCTCTCCAGAGCGTTTGCGACAAAACCTGAAATCGTTTTTCTTGATGAACCGTTTTCATCCCTCGACCCGCCGACGCGCGAGTCCCTCATGGAAGACCTCGATCGTATCCTGCGAGAGACGGGGACAACGACCATTATGGCGACGCACGATCAGATGGAGGCCCTGCGGCTGTCGGATCGAATCGCCGTCATGAATCAGGGAAAGATAGCCCAGATCGGTACGCCCGAGGAGGTCATGAACCATCCTCTTGATGAATTTGTGGCGTCGTTCGTCGGAGTGGAAACCATTCTCAGTGGTGAGATTGTCAAGACGGACGTCGGCACGGTGATCTGCCGGGTTCAAAACGGAGAGATTGAGGCCGTTGGGGACGCAAAGCCGGGGGAAAGGGTTGTCTGCTGCATTCGTCCGGAACAGGTCACGCTCTCCACAACCCTGTCCAAGGGCGGCGTCAGCGCCCGAAACACCTTCCCCGGCAAGATCGTCAGGATCTCGCCGATGGGCCTGTTCTACAAGATCAGTCTCGATTGCGGCTTTTTTCTCACGGCCTACGTGACCATCCCCTCTGCCGAAAACCTCGCCCTTGAGGAGGGCAAATCAGTCTTCGCTTCTTTCAAGGCAACGGCCGTGCATCTGATCAGGCGGTTTGCTTAGGAATGATATCGGAAAACTTGTAGCCAATACCCCGAACCGTCAGGATATATTCAGGCTTTTCCTTGTCCTTTTCAATCGCCGCCCGCAGGCGGCTGATGTGCACATCCACTGTGCGCGGCTCCACAAACGTTTCATCCCCCCAGACCTGTTCCAGCAGTTGATCCCGGCTGTAAACCCGGCCCGGCCGCCGAGTGAAAAATTGCAGCAGCTTGAATTCGCGGGAACTCAGCCCGACCTTTTTCCCGGCCACCGTTACCGTGCAAGACGGGAAGTCGATATGAAGCCCCTGAAAGGTAAATGTTTCCGTCAGATCCCTGTCCCGCCGTCCCTCGGATCTGCGTAAAACGGCGCGGATCCGAGCGATGAGTTCCCTGACACTGAAGGGTTTCGTCATGTAGTCGTCTGCGCCCAGTTCCAGCCCCAGGATTTTGTCGACCTGATCCGACTTTGCGGTCAGCATAATGACGGGCAAATTTTCAGTTTCCGTATGACGCCGGATCAATTTACAGACCTCCAGCCCGGATAGGCCCGGCAGCATCAGATCGAGCACCGCCAGGTCCGGTTTCTCCGTCTTGACCGCTTCCCAGGCCGCCTGCCCGTCATAAGCCATGGAGACGACAAATCCTTCCTGCCTGAGATTGTAAGCAATCAATTCGACAATGTCTTTTTCGTCATCGACAATGAGGATTTTCTTTTGCGCCACGGTCACCGTCCATTTCAAAATAAAGTGATTGCTCCCGTCGCCCTGGTCAGGAATCAGAGGGATTCGCCTTCAGCAGGCCGGTCAGGCATGCTGAAACCGCTCCGGTCAGATGCTGGAGCAGACTGGTGTCCATGCCCGGCTCATAACGCAACCTTGCCGCATCTCCGTAATTGATGCTGCCGATAATTTTCCCGCCAAGCGTAATCGGGGCCATGGCAATGGACTTGATGAAAAATTTCTTGTTTTTGGGAAAGAGTCTGTAAAAGGATTGAAGTTCCTCGTTGGCCAGCACCGGTGTTGTCCCCAGCGATGCCAGTTCGAGAAACGGCGCCTCGTCGATGATATTCAGGCGGTCCCTCAGAATTTCGGAGGCTGTCAGGGATTGCACAAGGCCGCTGACCTCCGACCGGTTCACGATGGACAGCCAGACAAAGGGGACGGCGAATTCCTCGTGAAGCCGCATCAGCAGTTTTTCAAAGAGTTCTCCCGGTTCCGAGAACAAAGGCAGTTCTGCCTCGATCCGGGCGAATTTTTCGGCAATCTCTTTATTTTTCTTGATGGTTTCAGATGCTTCAGCCATATCGGTCACCTCGCAGCGTCAATTAGGGACAGAGCCCCTATTAATTGGAAACAGAATTAATAGGGGCTCTGTCCCTAATTAAATTCGGCCATTAAAACAGTATGGTCCGACGGTTTTTCCATAAGCCGCGGACGCAGGTCGATCCGGCAGT
>CAYXQK010000282.1:0-6466 GCA_964467445.1 uncultured Syntrophaceae bacterium | reverse complement strand
CGGATGGCCCGGCGGGAAGCCAGTTCCGATTTCGACCTGGTCGAAGAGGCAAAACTGCATGGAAACATCAGTGGGGGACAGGCCGGACGGATGTGGATTTCCCGGGCGCCGTTGTCGATGAGCTTCTTGACTGTGAAATTCTTTAGTTGTGTCCCGCGCACGATGGAATCATCGCAGACGATCATCCGACTGTCCTTGATGACGCCTCGGATGGCGTTTAGTTTCATGGTCGCCACAAGATCCCGGATATCCTGGGAGGGCGGGGTGTAACTCCGGCCATAACCCGGCGTATATTTCACGAGCGGCCGCCGGTAAGGAATGCCCGATTCGATGGCGTATCCGATGGCATGACCGACGCCGGAATCGGGGATTCCGGTGACAAAGTCGGCTTTGAGGTCATCGCTACGAGCCATGGCCCGGCCACAGCGCTCCCGGGTGCTTTCCACCGTAACGCCCTCATAGACCGATGAGGGATCGCCGGTATAGATCCAAAGGAAGGCGCAGACGCGTTTTTCCGCGTTTTCCCCTTTGAGGTTTTTCAGTCCTGACAAGGACAGCAGCGTGATTTCACCCGGTCCCAAATGCTTCACCAGATGATAACCGAGGTTCGGAAAGGCGCTGACCTCTGTTGCGACGGCAAATCCCGCCTCCCCATCAATGCTTTTCTCGCCGATGGAAAGAGGAAAACGGCCGTATTTGTCCCGGGCGGCATAGACGCCTTCGGGGGTCATGATCAGCGCGCAGATGGACCCTTCAATGGCATCCTGCATCTTGACGATGCCGTCCACGATGGAATCGCCCTGATTAATCAATTTGGCCACCATCTCGACGGTATTGATCCCGCCACCGGTCATTTCGCTGAAGGACGCTCCCTTATCCATCAGCTCTTTCGTGAGCTGTTCCTTGTTGATGATCAAACCGCTTACGGCAATCGCGAAAGTGCCGAACTTTGAGCGCACCATCAGGGGTTGGGGCGATTCATCGTCGATGGCGCCGATCCCCTGATAGCCATACATTCTTTTGTAATCCTCAACGAAGCGGGATTTGAATTGCGCCTGGCTGATGCTGTGAATGGTATTATAAAATCCGCGATCTCCAAAAATGGAGAGTCCGCCGTTTTCCGTACCCAGGTGTGAATGATAATCTGTTCCGTAAAACAGCATCTTCGGACAATCCTGCCGTGATACAACCCCGAACAAACCGCCCATGGCGTCCCCCAAAATTGTTTAAAAATAAGTTATTTCCATCCATCACTCCGAGGCTTTAGAAAACCGGCTTCGTCGCGCCTTAAAAATCTTTTTTGAACAATACTTTCACCGTTACTCAAGCTTCATGACGGCTTCCCTGATCCGGTGCAGTCCCTTTTCAATATTCGCCATGGACGTGGCATAGGAAAGACGGATATGATCGTCATGACCGAATTCGCCTCCCGGAATCACCGCCACATTGGCTTCATCCAGAAGATAGGCGGCCCAGTCGGCCGACGTCGTGAGGACCTTGCCGCCATATTTCCGCCCTTGTAAGCCGGCAATGCTCGGAAAGACATAAAAGGCCCCCTGGGGGATCATGCAGGTGATTCCCGAAATCGCGTTGAGTTTTTCCACCATGACATTTCTTCTCTTTTCAAATTCCCTGACCATGCTGGTCACAACGCTCTGATCGCCGTTCAGGGCCTCCACGGAAGCCTTCTGGGCAATGGAGTTGGGATTCGATGTGTTTTGGCTCTGGAGTTTCGTAACAGCGGCAATAATGTCCGCCGGTCCGGCGGCATACCCGATCCGCCAGCCGGTCATGGCATGCGATTTGGACAGTCCGTTCACGACCACGGTCAGGTCCTTCATGGCGGGGCAGATGGCGGGCACGTTCGCAAAGGATATGTCGTCGTAGAGAATTTTCTCGTAGATGTCATCCGAAATGACCAGCACTTTTTTCCTGGCCAGGACGTCCGCCAGCTTCTCCAGTTCCGCTGCGGTATAGGCCACGCCGCTGGGGTTGGAGGGGCTGTTGATGATCACGGCCCGCGTCCTTGCACCAACGGCGGCTTCCAGTTGCGCCGGCTGAATTTTAAAACCTTCGGAAGCTTTTGTTTTCAGGATGACCGGCTTGGCGCCGGTCAAAATCACGATATCCGGGTAGGAGACCCAGTAGGGCGATGGGATGACCACTTCATCGCCTTCCTCAAAAAGCACCTGTGCCAGATTGTAGAGGGTGTGCTTGGCGCCGCAGGAGACTGCGATCTGCGCCCGGCTGTAGCTCAGTTGGCTATCCCGCTGCAGCTTGCCAATGATGGCATCTTTGAGTTCATCGATGCCGCCAACGGGTGTGTATTTCGTGAAGCCTTCGTCAATGGCCCGGATGGCCGCCCTCTTCACATTATCCGGCGTGTCAAAATCCGGTTCACCGGCGCCGAATCCGATTATATCCCTGCCCTCTGCCCGCAGGGCATTCGCCTTCATGGTGATCGCCAGGGTGGGCGAAGGCTTGATGCTGTTGATACGTGCTGTCAGTTTTGTCATCTTCTTTATTCCTTGGCTTTTATAAATATTTGTTCAAGTCTTTCATTAACAATATCAGGCACCAGCCCCTTGACGGAACCGCCCAGGCTGGCCGCCTCTTTGATCAGATTTGAGCTCGTATAGAACCACTGATACCCCGTCATCAGGAAAACGGTCTCGATATCGCGGTTCAGGCGTCTGTTGATCAATGCCATCTGAAACTCGTATTCAAAATCCGAAACGGCCCTCAGCCCCCTGAGAATCACGTTGGCATTCATACTCTTCACATAATCGACCAGCAGGCCCGCGGAGCAGTCAACACGGATATGATCATCCTTAATGACGGCGCGTACCAGGTCCATTCTCTCCTGAACGGAAAAAAGAGACGTCTTGTTCGGGTTGTAGGCCACGAGGATGACCAGTTCGTCAAACATCCTGAGCGCGCGCGTAATAATGTCCAGATGTCCATTTGTAATGGGATCAAAAGAACCGGGATAGACCGCAATTTTCTTCATGATAACCGCCCTGTTGATGTATTTTATCGATCACTATTTTGACGGCAGGTGCAGGCCGTTTCTATCCGATGGATCTGGCAGGCTGTACCCCTGCATGATCCGTTAATCGTTTTTTAAAAAAAGACAGGAACGTATCACCGTACTGTCTCCGATCGGTCAGAACAAGTTGTCCGGACTCATCAACCGCTGCGACTTCCCGGACTGAATGCTGAACGGCCAAAAGACCGTCCTTTTCCATCAAGGATCCGTTTCGAAGATGCTCCAGGGTCAGGCTGACCAATCCCTTTTCATAGGGCGGGTCGGCAAACAAAATATCAAAGGCATCAGACCGTTTCGCCAAATGCCGGATCGCCTTGATGTAATCGAAGGTCAGAATTTCGCTTCTGTTGATAAAACCGCAAGCCGCAATATTTCTGCTTATGGCCTCAGACAAGGCCCGATTATTTTCAACGAACAACGCCTTGAGCGCCCCTCTGCTCAGGGCTTCGAGCCCCATGCTTCCCGACCCGGCAAAAAGGTCGAGAAAGCATTTTCCATCGACGAACCCGATGATGTTAAAAAAAGCCTCCTTGATGCGGTCGGCTGTCGGCCGGACGGATGCTGTCCTGGGAATATAAAGACGTCTCCCCCTGCCCTCGCCCCCGATCACTCTCATTATAAATGGTCTCTGATGAGAATTTCCGCAATCTGCACGGCATTGAGTGCTGCGCCCTTCCTGAGGTTATCGGAAACGACCCACATATTGATGCCATTGGCGATGGATTCGTCTTCCCGAATCCGTCCTACGTAAGTGTCGTCCTTGCCCGCAGCATCGATTGCCAGAGGATAGCGTCTCTGTGAGGGATCGTCAATAACTTTGACCCCGGGCGCCCTCGACAACAGGTCCCTGACTTGCGCTGCGGTGATCTTCTTTTCCGTTTCGATATTGATCGATTCGGAGTGCGCATAGAAGACGGGCACCCGCACCGTTGTCGCCGTTACGGCGATGGAAGGATCATTCATAATCTTTTTGGTCTCGTTGACCATCTTCATCTCTTCCTTGGTGTAACCGTTATCGAGGAATACGTCGATCTGCGGAAGGCAGTTGAAGGCGATCTGATGGGGATAAACTTTGACAACCGGTTTCTGACCCGCAAGCAGGGCCCGGGCCTGGGCATCCAGTTCGTCGATGGCCTTCTTTCCGGTTCCGGAAACCGCCTGATAAGTTGAGACCACAATCCGCTTGATCCGGACGGCGTCGTGTATGGGCTTCAGGGCAACAACCATCTGTATGGTCGAACAGTTCGGATTGGCGATGATGCCCGTTTTCTTATACTGGCCGATGGCTTCGGCGTTGACCTCCGGCACGACCAGCGGAATATCCTGAACCATCCGAAAGGCACTTGTGTTGTCGATCACAACACAACCCGCCCGGGCGGCAATTGGGGCAAATTTTTCACTGATGCTTCCACCTGCGGAAAAAAGACCGATCTGAACACCGGTAAAGGAATTTTCGTCCAAAACCTCCACTTGGATGGATTTTCCCCTGTATTCAAGAGACTTGCCGAGAGATCGCGCAGAAGCAAGCAGCTTCAGCTGGCCCACGGGAAAGTTTCTTTCCTCCAGGGTCCTGATCATTTCATTTCCGACTGCGCCCGTGGCGCCGACAACCGCTACGCTGAATGTTCTCATAAACACAGACTCCAATTTTTTATTCGATTTTCATGCAAATTAAAAATGGCGCGTTGCGGATCTCCCGGAACGCACCCGTCTTCTCTCTGCGGTATGGGTCAGCGAAGCGCTACCCTCTGTTTTCATCCAATACTGCCCTGTATAAAAAACGCCGCCCTATTTGTTTATCGTTCCTGACTCTTCCGGATGATGAGCCTGTTTTTCCTGGTCCACCCGCTTTTTTCGCATTAGTTTATATATCAGCCATACCGGTCCGGACAGGGCATAACCGAAGCAAAACGTAAAAATCATGATCTGTGGTTCCGCAATCACGATGACCAGAATCAAAAGGATGAGGACAAAGGACATGAAGGGTTTCCTGGCAAAGAAATTGAGGTCCTTAAAACTGTAATATTTAATGCTGCTGACCATCAGCAGAGCGATGGCAACCGTCCCGATGAGAATCGGCAGGTTAGGAAACTGCCCCTCTCCACCCAGTTGAAAATAAAGCAGCACCGTTGTCGCTACCACGGAAGCCCCTGCCGGGATGGCAAGTCCGTTGAATACCCTGCTGTCGATGATCGAGGTCTGGACATTGAAGCGGGCCAGTCGCAACGCGCCGCAGGTTACAAACAGAAATGCCGCAAGCCATCCCCATTTCCCGAACGACATGAGCGCCCAGTGATAGGCAAGAATTGCGGGAGCCACGCCAAAGGCAACGAGATCGGCCAGCGAATCATACTCGCTACCGAACTTGCTTGTGGTTCGCGTCATACGGGCAATCCTGCCGTCCAGTCCGTCAAAGACAAGGGCGATCAGAATCGTCCAGGCCGCGATTTCGTACATGCCCTTCATGGATGCAATGATTGAATAAAAGCCGGAAAACAGGCTTGCCGTGGTAAAGAGGTTGGGCAACACGTAAATCCCTTTCCTCATCTGGTCTTTGCGAAACCGGTATCTTTTCATGACAGACCTCCAATGGGTGTCTCTCCCGCCCGGACCTTGTCGCCCACTTTTACCAGTACGGTAGTATCGGCAGGCAGGAGAACATCTACGCGTGAGCCGAACCGGATCAGCCCGAATCGGTCACCTTTTTCAACCATCATGCCTTCGTTTACCCAGCACACGATGCGCCGCGCCACCAGTCCGGCAATCTGTATCATCCCAATCGCACGTCCGTCGTCCATACGGATGACAAGACCATTGCGCTCGTTATCTAAAGATGCCTTGTCTAAATTCGCTGAAAAAAATTTCCCCTCATAATAACGGATGGTTTCAATACGCCCGGCATACGGGATCCGATTCACGTGAACGCTGAAAACATTCATGAAGATACTGATTTTCCTGTAAAGCCCCGCCAGAATCTCATGATCCCGGACCTCTTCGATCTTGATCACTTTGCCATCCGCCGGTGAAACGACAAACTTCTCACCGGGCGGTGCTTTTCTTTCAGGATTGCGGAAAAACCAGACGATAAACGCGGTGATCAGAAAAAACAGAAGGGCGGTCCAGAGGGGCGCGGTAAAAAAAGTGCTGACGGTAAAAAAAGCAGCGACGATAATGAAAATATATCCCTCGCGCGCGATGATACTGTCATGTCTTTGGCTCATGGCTGGTACTTATCCAGTATCCTTATTATTTCTTCCTTTTCCCGTAGTTTCCGCTTTTGAAGGTTCTTCCGGTCAACCTGATCTTCTGGCGTCAGATAGCGGCGCCGGTTGAATTCCTCCAGTACCCCTTCCAGCTTTCTGTGCTCAAAGACGTGTTGTTTCAGTTCGGCGTCCTGATGAATATGCTTTTCAATTA
>CAYXQK010000281.1:0-3814 GCA_964467445.1 uncultured Syntrophaceae bacterium | reverse complement strand
AATTTCTGGTAATCGGGCAGAGACGCTTTGACAGCGGAATAGTATTCAGCCACCAGAGATAGATACTGAGGTGAGTATTTTTCGCAGTGGCGCATCTGGGCTTTTTTTAACTTCGCGACAAGCTGATCAACGCGGTCTTTTTCTTTTTTAGTTGTTAAAATATCGGAGATTGAAGCTAATTCACGCTCTATGGGGGCAATATCCTTTGCTTTCGCGGCCGCGGCGTTCTGATCCAGCGTATTGATTCTGCTCGCGATGCCGTCGGCTACTGCTTTGCGGGCCTCAATCGGTGCAAGCGCGGCTTGATGCTGGGCCTGCTGATCTGCAACTGATTTTACCTGCTGATTCATGCTCTGATATTTCGGGTCGGCCTGCATTTTTCTGGACGCGTTGGAGCTGGTAGAAAGAGCCCAGGCCGTTTTTTCTTCCTTGCTCATCGCTTTGAGATTCTTTCTGTCCTCCGGCGTAACGCCATATTGACGCATCATCTCTTCGGCTCTGGCTTTTTTTTCTTCTTTGGTCAATTTTCCACTTTTCCGGGGCTTATCTGTCTGGAGCGTTTGCGGTGTTAAACTGTCTTCAATTTTATCCTGGTTGGCTTCACGATAGGCTTTTGACTCTTTCTTTCTCTGCCGAAGATCCTTTTTCACTGCGCTCTCGATATCACTAACAGCGGCCCGATAGGATGATTTTTCCTCGTCCGTAACACCGCAACATTTTTTTGGAGGTGCGGGCATCTGAGCCAGGTAGGCTTCCAGCGTGGTCTGGGCGTTGGCAAGAGAAGCAGTACAAAAAAACGTCAGCAAAAAGATAAATTTTTTCATTTTTATGTCTCCCCGTTTACTGTTCACTTGGCCACATCGACCATCTGTTTATGCCCGCCAAATGAATTTATACCTGTTAAAGATGACGTAGCCCCCATCTTGACCAGGCACTCTAAAACTGGAAATATGGCGGGGATAGTTACCACAATTAGCATATCAGCGCAGAAACACAAGTTCACCATTCCCCGGCTCTGTTTTCTTATTGCTTGACTAGTTCGACCCGGCGGTTCTTCGCCTTGCCGTCCTCTGTGTCGTTCGATGTGACGGGTGAAAGGGAGGCTACACCATAGGGTTTCAATCGTGCTGCGGCTATTCCGTATTTGCCGGAGAGGGTCTTTGCCACCGCTTCCGCGCGGTCTTTTGACAACTTCATATTGGAATCCACGGAACCCACGTTATCCGTATGGCCGACGACATAGATCTTGAGCGCGCCGTTGCTTTTGAGGAGCTTGGCGATTTCCGCAATGGCGGTGTCTGATTCTGGTTTGATCTCCGACTTGCCGGTGTCAAAGTAGATGCCGTAAACCGAAACATGGCCAGTAGCATTGATGTCGTTACCCATTGACACGGCATTGGCCACCACTTCCTGCTTCATGGTCTCTTTTTCGACAATATTGAGCCGGTACATGTTGTTGTAGGAACGGACCTCTATCCAGGTTTCTTTAGCCTCTTTCTGAAGCACGATTGTCGAGGTTTTATTAAAGTTGTCGTCAAAGATCACTTTCCCGCCGATCTTCTTGAGGGCGTCTTGGATGTTCCTGCGTATTTTTAATTCTCCGGGTTCCGCCGTACCCTTGTTCAGGCGGTATTCGATGTAATACTTGTGGCCTTCAATGCTGAGCGGCTTTTTATCTAAGTTGATGAATCTATGGCTGTCGAATTCGGTATCCTTATATGCCGATATGTAGAAGTTGGGCATCCTTGATAGCAGGGGGTGATCTTTGCTCCCTTTTGCATCCAGATCGGCGGCCATAGAGAGACCAAAACCTCCCAGCATAAAAAACAAACTAAAGATCACTGCCATTACATTTTTCATTTTACCTCTTACCTCCTGGTTTTTATTAATTTTCTATTTGGGTGCCAACAATTAATATACCCACTGGGTATTTTCCGAAATTCGTTGCAATACTAAACTATTCCGGGCAGAATGTGAAGGAAAAATAAATCATTAAATCAAATATGATAAAACTTCAGCGTTGGGCGTTTCACGATAATAAAGACCAAAAACCCGGTGGGTATATCAGGAAGCGGTCCACCTCTACATGGACTGAAAATAAACTGTCGTGCCTTTCCGTGTTCCCTTTGGCAAAGGAAAATGTCTTTCCGTTACGAAGCCGCAAGGGGCTTCCATTCAAACCAGGTCGTCAGGCCCAGGCGCTCTGCCCACGCGTCGATCATGGCCCGATCTCCCGCATGGTTATTCACATAGTCGTTTTCCGTGACTTTTGCCAACGCACTCCCGTCAAAAATGAAAATGGTGCTGTGATAGGGCGCCACCCAGTCCAGCCGGAAGTGGTCTTCGAGGACTTTGAAGAAGGCGTAGTTCATGATGTTGGAAACGCGGTAGATCTTGTCGGGCGTGAATTTCCGGGTGTCCTGGGCGAGGGACTGGACCGCTTCCTGTCGCTGCCGGATCAGGGAACTCAACTGAATCGGTCGCAGCTCCGGATATTCGTCATAAAGCCATTTATCGATCATGATATCCGGCGGCATTTTGGTAAGCTGAAAAACCACCCCTTCATACCAGAGGCGAACCATCCGCTTTATTTTTTCCGGTCCGAAGACCTTCACGAGGCGGTGGAATTCATCTCCCATCTCCATCACATAACTCATCATGGTCCGGTAGTTGGCAACGGGCATAAAGCGCCGCTCCTCCGGGACGCTAAAAGGCCTCAGGATATGGCCGCACTGGTTGGCGATGACGTAGTTGATCTGCTGATCATAGGCGGGCCGGTGGAAAAGACGATGCTTCGTCTCATCCTTCGCCGCCGTCCTGAGCTCCGCCGACATGGGCAGATCTTTTTTCTCAACAAATTCAATGGCTTTGCCCGTGCGTTCTTCCACCTGCCTCAGGATGTCTTCAACGGCGCCGATCAGTTCAAGGGGCATAAATGAAAAAATCCTCCTTCTTCCGGCAGGCTTTACGAGGGCGATCCCCAGGCTTTTTTAACCTGTTCCCGGTTGACGGCGCCGCCGGCCAATTTCGGCAGTTCCTCGACAAAAACAATATATTTTGGCTTTTTATAGCGGGCAATTTTTGAGGCCACAAACTCGATCAGTTCTACGGCGCTCACGGCGCGCCCCTTCCTGAGGACACAGACGGCCTTGACGGCTTCTTCCCACTGGCGATCGGGCACGCCGATGACGCAGGCTTCCTCAATGGAGCCGTGGTCGAGAATGGCTTTTTCAACTTCCGCCGGATACACGTTTTCGCCGCCGGGCTTGATGAGTTCCTTCTCGGGTTTCCGGCCGGCATACCAGAGGAAGCCGTCCTCGTCGATGCGGCCCAAATCTCCCGTATGATGCCAGCCGTTGCGAAAGGTGTATGCCGTCTCTTCTTCCAGATTCCAGTAACCCTGGAATACGGCAGGCGACCGGACGCAGACCTCTCCGGGCGTTCCCGCAACTACAATACGATCCAGATCATCGAACAGGACGACCCGCGTCAGGATCGCCGGCGACCCGATGCTGCCGGGCTTGTCCGCATAATTGCAACCCGAAACCGGCATGGCCTCGGTCTGCCCGTAGAGGCTGTAAAAGACAGCATGAGGATTTTTTTTCAGAAAGCGCTCAATGATCTCCGGGCTGTCCACGCCGCCGATGCCTCTCAAACTGGACACATCAAAGGGCTGCTTTTCCTGGGCGTCCAGAATCGATGCGAGAATCGGCGGGAAGGCCCCAAAGAAGGTGCCCCGCTCCTTTTCGATGAGATCAAGAACGAGCAGGGGATCGAAACGGTCTATAAAGGCATTCTTACCCCCCTGGTGCAT
>CAYXQK010000280.1:0-7192 GCA_964467445.1 uncultured Syntrophaceae bacterium | reverse complement strand
TTTATCGGCGGGCGGGAGAAGCAGACCCTGAACCTTGCTTCTGTCCTCGTGCAAAGAGGAATCAAGGTCGAAATTATTACCAGCAGATTTTACCGCTCATGGCCACGGCAGGAAGTGATACAAGGGGTTCCTGTCTGCAGGCTTCCCTCACCGCGCATTAAAATAATTGGCGGAGTTATTTTTTTGTGTTTTCTGTGGCGCCATCTTTATAAGCGCCGTGCCAGTTTTGATATGATTCATGCATTTCAGGTGGGATACAGCTCGGCACTGGCAATGCTTGCCGGGAAACTTTTCAAAAAGCCGACCATTCTCAATTTAGCCGGAAGCGGCAGGGGGGGCGATATCAACCGGCACAAGCGCTCGCCCTGGGGGCGGGTTTTTCTTGCTCTGTGCCGGCTTGCGTCACGGACAGTGATTTTAAACAGGGAGATGAAGCGCGAGCTTGGCACCATAGGGTATGACCATCAGGCAATCGTTCATATTCCCAATGGAGTTGATCGTGCTGTGTTCAAACCGTCATCTGACCGGAAGGCACGACGAAAGGAAATTGGAGTCAATGATGAAACAATACTGTTGTATACGGGACGACTTGCCCGCGAGAAGGGGGTGGATTTTCTTATCCGCGCATGTTCCAGGCTCACTCCGCGCTCTATCCCCTTTAAACTGTATATTGTCGGTAATGGCCCTGAGCGGTCCAGGATACGGAAACTGATCGTCCAAAACCACCTGGAAGACCGAGTGCACCTGGTCCCGGGAGTTACGGATGTGACCGTGTTTCTGAACATTGCCGATATTTTTGTTATGCCCTCATTACATGAGGGCATGTCAAATTCAGTTCTTGAAGCTATGGCGTGTGCGCTGCCGGTCATTGCGACGAGAGTTTCCGGGAATAGGGAACTTATTGAGCACGATATCAGCGGACTTTTGGTTGACCGGGATGACGAAGGGCATCTAACCCGCGCGATTTTAGATTTGATATCCCACCCAGAAAAAGCTCGCAAACTGGGCGCTACAGCACAGAAAACGGTAACAGAGCATTTTAATTTAGACACCGTCGCCGAACGCTACATTTTGTTGTATAGAAGCTTAACCTGACATAACCCCCCTTTGGTATTAGCGAGAAAACATGCTGGAAGGAATAAAGAGTCTGCTGTGAAAAAAAATTTCATTTCCGTACTCATTTTTTTTATTATAACTGGTATCTATTTTGCTCCCGTTATCTTTTCCCCTAAGACGTTTATTGCCCGGGATAACTATATGTTTTACAATCCCAAGCATTTCTTCGCCGCGGAGAGCATAAAGTCAGGAACGATCCCCCTCTGGGACCCCTATCTCGCCGGAGGGGTCCCCTTTCAGGCAAATGTGCAGAGCTGTGTTTTCTACCCCCCCAGCCTCCTGTACTATGTTCTGCCGTTTCAGACCGGATATAAATATTTTATAATCCTGCATTATTTTCTGGGGGGCCTGTTTGTGCTCCTGCTGATGCGTGCATGGGGCTATGACTGGTACGCTGCCCTTATATCCGGGATCGTTTTTTCATTCAGCGGGTATCTTGTCTCTATTCAGGATAATGTGTGTTTCCTGTGTTCCGCTGTCTGGCTTCCGCTCATTGTACTGCTGCATCACCATGCATTGAAAACAGGCTCATTTTACTGGTCGCTGCTTGGCGCCATAGGGATTTCCCTGCAAATACTTGCCGGGGATGCGTCCTTTTATGTTTTTTCCACCTTTCTCTGCCTATTCCTGTATACCCTGTTATGGCCAGCCGTCAATGGTGCGGTAAAAACCTCCGGCTGGAGAATAAAGCCCTGGCTTCAGGTCTTGTGCACTATGGGAGCAGGCCTTGCGCTGTCGTCAGTGCAACTAATCCCCATGTTTGAACTGGTAAGCAATTCTACACGCTTCGATGGATTGTCTTACGAAACAGTCACCCGATGGTCATACCATCCGCTCGAGTTTCTACAGCTCCTTGTCCCCTATGTATTTGGCGCGACCGTGCCGATGACCCGCTGGTTCGGTCAACTGTGGCTGGACACTTTTTATTGCGGCATCTTCCCGCTTATATTTGTGATCTATGGCATGTTTTATTCGAAAGATACAATACGATATTTTATCCTTCCCCTGCTCGCATGTTCTCTGCTGCTGGGCATAGGGGAATATAATCCACTGTATAAATTTTTTTATAATTATTTCCCCGTTATAAACATGATTCAATTCCCGGTGAAATTTCTTTTTGCCGGTGCTTTCTGCTTTTCAATACTGGCAGGGATAGGAGCTTCGCAGCTCCTTGCACGCCTGCAGCAGGGCGACATGGTTGAGCGCTATCTGAAACAGCTTGCAGTATTTTTTCTGGTTTTGCTCGCTGTTCTTGGAATGGGGACCGTCTTGAGAGAGCCGCTGTACCGCTATTTTCTCACCATGTATCCCACAACTGAATATTTCCAGACGATAAAAAAAATATCCTTCACTGAACTGTTCAACGGCCTGTCAATCGCCATCATTCTTTTCGGGACATTTTTTCTTATTATCGGGGCGGTGCGAAAGGGGAAGTTACGTGTGTCACTCTGTAAATATCTGGTCGCGGCAGTGATTCTCGCTGATCTTTTTTTTGTCGGCAAACCACAGGAACCGTATATTGACGAATCGCTCTTTACCAGAGAAAACCCAACCGTTAGCTATTTACAACGGGACTCCTCGCTGTTTCGCATTTTACCCCTTGCGGCACTCCTCCATAAACAGAGCTACCTGCACTATTATGCAATTCCCTTTGAGCCATTATATAAACTGTATCAGCAGGAACTGGCCCCCAATTTAAATATTTATTATCATATACAATCCATTAATTTCTTTCAGGATGTCGTACATAAGGACTATTTACAAATAGTGAGCCGAATTGAAGATTATTTTGCAAAAGCAAAACAGCAGTCCACAGAAAACACGTATGAAGCCCAGATGTTAAATTTACTCAATGTTAAGTACATTATCAGCCCGTTTAAACTTGAGGGGTTCCCCTACCGGCTGGTACTGGATGACAAAATTAAAATTTATCAGAACCCTCGCTGCCTGCCGCGGGCATTTTTTGCCGAACAACTGGTGCCGGTTGAAAGTGAAGCAGTCGTTTTGGAAAAAATGAAGCACGCGTCATTTGATCCCGCTACCATGGTCTATATAGCTCAACCTGAGTTAGCAAAACTGCGTGGCGAACCCATTCCCGCTGGTGCGGCGAGGGGTCAGGAACACTTTGCTGGCTCCATAGAGTTTGTTGCCTATCGCCCCAACGATATCTCACTCAGGGTAAAGACCAACGAGGCGCGACTGCTGGTGCTGTCTGATAATTTTTATCCCGGCTGGCGGGCATATATTAACGGCAAAGAAAAACCAATTGTTAAAGTTAATTATACGCTCCGGGGGCTCCTTATCGACCGGGGTGAGCATGAGGTGATGTTTGTGTTCAAGCCCCGATCTTTTTTCATCGGGGCGATTATTTCCCTAATAACCCTGGCAGGGGTATGTATTGGTCTTGTGACACTGAAAAAAGACGGGCCCGTTTTATGGAACGGGACTTGTCAATGAGGTCACGCGCCACGCTAATTATTGGTATGATAAAAAACAATGGAAGTCCTGTCTGAAAATAAGCCGCGTACCTATTCCCGACATTTTGCCTGGGCGATTCTCATACTCATAATCGTATGCGCCGGTGTAATTCGCTCAAGGCTCCTCAGCATCCCTCTTGAGCGCGATGAGGGTGAGTTTGCCTATATGGGGCAGCTTATACTCAAAGGCATACCGCCATATTTGATATCATACAATATGAAATTACCGGGTGCTTATTTAGCATATGCCGTGATAATGGCAGGGTTGGGTCAAACCGTGCAGGGCATACATCTGGGATTGCTGCTGGTAAACAGTGCAACAATTGTTCTGGTTTTCCTGCTGACGAAGGGTCTTTATGATTCGTATGCAGCTTTAACGGCAAGCGCTGCCTTTGCAATTCTGTCTATCAGTCAGACCGTGCTGGGAGCTGCTGCGCACGCCACTCACTTTGTGCTTTTATTTTCCCTGGGCGGTATCCTTTTGCTGATCCGGGCTCTGAAAGCTGAAAAATTAATTTACTTTTTTTTCAGCGGCCTGTTGTTAGGATTTGCATTTTTAGTGAAGCAGCCCGGTATTTTTTTTATCGTCTTTGCCTTATTGTACCTCGCGCGCAACCTGCGCACTGCCCGCCATACCCTGCGATATCGGGTCCTGACGTCCAGCCTTTTTATAGCCGCAGTGCTTTTTCCCTTCGGGTTAACCTGTATCATTGCCTATGCAACAGGTACTTTTGAAAAATTCTGGTTCTGGGCGGTTACCTATGCCGCCGCCTATGGAGCCCAGGTTCCTTTTTCTATCGGTTTGACGCTTTTTCGCAACGAATTTTCAAACATAACCGGCGGTTCTTTTCTGCTCTGGGCGATTGCAGGGATGGGATTAATCGCGATCCGGTGCGATGCTGAAGCAAAAAAACAGCTCTTTTTTATGACAGGATTTTTGACCTGTTCATTTCTTGCGGTAAGTTCCGGGCTGTTCTTCCGTTCGCACTATTTTGTGCTCCTGCTTCCTGCAGCATCGCTATCAATCGGAATCGCCGTGGCGGCCTTCCAGCGTTTCGCCGTAAAATTCAGCGGGCGGCCGCACCTCAGGCAGGTAACAACCATTTTATTTCTGGCTGTTTTGCTGCATGGCTTATTTCTGCAGCGGGGTTTTTTATTTGAGCTCAGCCCATATGAAATATGCAGACTGACATACGGGGCAAATCCATTTCCTGAATCAATGCACATAGCACAGTACATCAGAAACCATACCGCTCCCACAGATCGGATTGCGGTGCTTGGTTCCGAACCGCAAATCTATTTTTATGCAAAAAGGCCCGCCGCTACCGGTTATATTTACACCTATGGGCTGATGGAAGATCATCAATTTGCGCTTAGCATGCAAAAGGAAATGATTGCAGAAATCGAGAATGCAAAACCCGCGTATATAGTTTTTGTCAATGTATCCGCTTCCTGGCTTAACCGCGATAATTCAGAGAAACTGATATTTAAGTGGGCGACAGAGTATATTAAGGCATATACATTAGTGGGCATAGCAGATATACAAGATGATCAAACCATTTACCGGTGGGACCATGAAGTAAACAACTATGTACCGCGGTCAAAAAATGTATTGTTTGTATTCCGGAGAAAATCTATCATATAAACCGCACCTTCAGGAAGAACCCCCTCAATGGAAAAAAACACTGCCCCGCAGCATACCCATAGTATAGCAATGGCAGGATTCCTGGGCCTGGTAATTGGCATCTTCTCCCTGTTTGTTATTATCCTGACCGCTCATGATATAGGGTGGACCTGGGATGAAGTATATTATTTCAAGTCTTCAGAGCTGATTATTGCATGGAGTCGTGCGCTTGGTACTGCTTTGTTTCATGGCACACCCGGCGCCATTCTTTCCCGGACTATTACCGACCAGTATTGGCTGTGGGATATTTCACACAATCCCCATCCCCCCCTCGCCAGGATTCTTGCCGGGATTTCCTTAGCCTGTCTTAAAGGCTATTGTGGAGAATTGGTGGCCTATCGGTGTGCCCCGGCCTTTTTAAGCACCGTACTGCTGCTTACTGTCTTTTTTATCTTAAACAGCCGCTATGGCAAACTGGCAGGGCTGTGCGGCAGTATGTCCCTGCTGTTTTTACCAAGGTTTTTTGGCCATGCCCATATTGCAGCGACAGAAATTCCGCTCACGACATTCTGGTTGCTGGCAGTCTTCGCATTTTGGAGAGGATTAACTCGTCGCTCAGGTATCATACTGTTTGGCATCCTGTGGGGATGTGCCATTGCCACAAAATTTACCGGGCTGTTACTCCCGGTGCCCCTCCTGGTATGGGCCCTTTTATATAAGGAACGGCGGGGCCTGGGTAATTTACTTATCGCACTGCCGCTGGCGCTGCTGCTGGCCCTTCTGGTAAACCCAGGATGGTGGCATGATCCCATAGGAAAGATTGTAAACTTTGTACAGATCAGCCTTTCAAGGGAAGATTCCATCCGGATTCCCACCTTTTTCCTGGGCAAAACCTATTCTTTTTCCCCGCCCTGGACCTATGCATGGATCATGACCGCAATTACCGTACCAGTGACCACTCTGGTTGCTTTTATGCTGGGGCTGCTGACTCTTTATCGCGATACCGCAAACCGTCGATTTAATAATTTAATGCTTATCAACTGCCTGTTCCCGCTCTTCCTTACCATGCTGCCCAATGCACCGGTGCATGACGGCACGCGGCAATTTTTTTACCTGTTTCCTTTCATGGCTTATTTTTCCGGCGCAGGGTTTCATTTTCTCACCGAACGAATGATGCCAGCGATGAAAATAAAAAAAGTTCTCATCCCGGCTGCACTGGCTATTTTTACCCTCTACCCTGCATATCAAACGATGCGCATCCACCCCTATGAGCTCTGTTACTACAATGAGCTTGTCGGCGGAGTCAGGGGCGCTTATGCCCTTGGCATGGAGACCACATACTGGTATGATGTGGTCAATAGTAAGTTTCTCGAGATATTAAACAGAGATATACCTCAGGGGGCTGCAGTCAGCATGTGGGTCGGCAATCAGGCCTATTTTGAATTTTTACAGGACAAGGGAAAAATCAGAAAAGATATAAAATTTATCACCCCCGACATTATCATAACCATTACTAATCAAGGGGCTGATTTCAAGTTTTCGCCGGAAACCCCGCAGTACTTGATACTCCTGTCCCGCCAGGGGTCCTTTAACCAAGTTTACTGGAATATTTATTATAAAAATAGACCGTTATATTCTCTGCAACTTGAAGGCATACCGCTTATTTCAATCTATCGCTGGCGAGATATAAAACTTTTGTAAGGTTTGGTCAGCCGCATTTGAAGGAGGGTTTGGTACCTGCCAGAAAATGGCCGGGACAAAAATTTGTTCCAATCGGTATATAATTTAAAATTTATCTCAAACAAACGATATAATTGATATAACTATATATCCTGTACTAATTAGTAAAGATAACAATTTATGCAACCACCAGTAACCGAACAAAACAGCCGTATTCGGATATATGAACCCAACTACATCAAGAACACGGGAATCCGTGCCTGGTCAGACATGGTTAATGAGCTGATAGAATATC
>CAYXQK010000279.1:0-2555 GCA_964467445.1 uncultured Syntrophaceae bacterium | reverse complement strand
TTCCAGGTAAATTTGAACAATTAGGTACGATATTCAGCCATATTCGCCGAGGCGACACCATCTTTATCGGTTCCGCCTGTGCCGAACCCCAGCATCTCGTTCAAGAGATGATCCGTTATGTCAAATCCAATCCCAAGGCCTTTTTCGATGCGGAAGTCCTGCATGTGCGGAGCCTCGGGGTGGCGCCCTATGCCACGGAAAAGTTCAAGCAGAATTTCCGTCACAATTCATTTTTTATCGGGGACAGTACCCGGGATGCCGTCAACAAGGGGCTGGCGGATTATACTCCTATTTTTCTGTCCCAGGTCCCGGATCTGTTCAGCCGCGGTCTGGCCCGTGTGGACATCGCCCTGATCCAGACGTCGCCGCCCGATAATCATGGTTATATGAGTCTTGGCATCAGCGTGGACATCGTGAAAGCGGCAACAGAAAAGGCAAAACTGGTGGTGGCACAGGCCAATGCCCACATGCCGCGTGTTCATGGTGATACGTTTATTCATATCGATGAGGTGGACTTCCTGGTCCCCTATGACGAACTGCTCCTGGAGTACCAGCCGGAAGCGGATACGGACATCGCCCGGCAAATCGGCAAATATGTGTCCCGGTTGATTGAGGACGGAGACACGATCCAGGTCGGGTATGGGCGGATCCCCAATGCCGTTCTGTTGCACCTTTCCGATAAAAAACACCTGGGCATTCACACGGAACTGATTACCGACGGCATTATTGAGTTGATGCAAAAAGGGGTTATCGACAATTCGCGAAAAACCTTGAATCGCGGTAAAACAGTGGCCACCTTCTGCATGGGACACAAGGAAACCTATGATTATCTCAACGATAATCCCTCCATAGAGTTCAGAACCATTGATTACACCAACAACCCTCTGATCATCGCCAGTCAGGATAACATGGTCGCCATCAACAGCGCCCTGGAGATCGACCTGACAGGACAGGCAACGGCGGAGTCCATTGGGACCCTATCCCACAGCGGCGTAGGGGGGCAGGCTGATTTCATGCGGGGGGCGGTTTTGGCCAGGGGGGGGAAGGCGATCCTCACGATGCAATCCACCGCCGCGTCCGATGTGGTGTCCCGGATTGTTCCGTCCCTGCGGCAGGGCGCCGGGATCACCCTGATCCGGGGAGATATTCGTTACGTGGTTACGGAATACGGCATCGCCTATCTGCACGGTAAAAATATGCGGGAACGGGCCATGGAACTGATCGGCATCGCCCATCCCAAATTCAGACCCTGGTTGATCGAGGAAGCTAAAAAGCTTGATCTGATTTACGGCGACCAGGCCTTCATGCCCGGCAAAAGCGGCGAGTATCCGGAACACCTTGAGACCTGGCGGACGACCAGGGCGGGCCTGAGCATCCTGTTCAGGCCCATCAAAATGAGCGATGAATCCCTGCTGAAGACCTTTGTTTATTCCCTTTCGGATCAGAGCATGTACCGCCGCTTCATGTCTGTGCGCAAAGACATGCCTCACGAGCGCCTGCAGAAGCTGGTCGTCATTGATTACAGCAAGGAAATGGCCATCCTGGCCGTGACATCCCATGAAGGAAAAGAGCACATTCTGGGAGTGGGACGATATTATATTGACGATCAGTTGCATACGGCGGAAGTGGCCTTTGCCGTGCGCGATGATCATCATCAGCGCGGCATCGGAACGGAACTTCTGTCCTATCTGACCTATCTGGCCAAGCGGGAAGGTCTGCTGGGTTTCACCGCCGAAGTTCTCGTGGAAAACAAACCAATGCTGCATACATTTGAGCAGGGTGGCTTTGATCTCGAAAAGAAGATTCTCGACGGAATCTATGAACTCAAGATGACGTTTAAAGAATGATGACTTCATCCACGGGGCTTGTGCCATGATTTTGAAAAACCAGAATAATCAGGGGGCTCACCGAAACCGTGAATCCGTCTATCTGGTCATCTGGGGCTTTGCCCTGGTCATCAGTTCATTTATCTTTCTTTATCTGGGTTACCGGATCGATCAGGTCTTCAGGACAGAACCATTTTTCATGATCGGGCTGTTTCTGCTGGCGGTCATGATCTGCGTCGGAAAATTCTACCAGGTTGTCTGGCGCAAGTGGGCAGAGCAGGAATTGCGGGAAAGCGAACAGAGACTGTACAGCATCCTTCAGGGTTCCCCGATTCCGACCTTCGTCCTGGGAAAGGATCATCGGGTCATCTACTGGAACATGGCAGTTGAAGTCCTCAGTAAAATAGGGGCCAAAGACGTGATCGGCACAACCCATCACTGGAAGGCCTTTTACAATGAGCAACGGCCCTGCATGGCGGATCTGCTGGTCGATGAGTCCCTCGATGCCATTCCCCAATGGTATGCCGGCGCCTGCAGCAAATCCAAGCTCATCGACGAGGCCTATGAGGGGATGGACTTCTTTCCGGTCCTGGGGGAGAAAGGGAAATGGCTGCGCTTTACGGCCGCCGTGATCCGAAACTCCTCGGGCAATCTGATCGGCGCCGTGGAAACACTGGAAGACATCACGGAACAGAAGCAAGCGGAAGAAGAGCTGATCAAAATCAAGAA
>CAYXQK010000278.1:0-2734 GCA_964467445.1 uncultured Syntrophaceae bacterium | reverse complement strand
GGTATTCAATCGGGGTCAGGTGGATTTCATTGTTGTCTAGAAAAACCTGTCTTCGGGAATAATCAATACGTAGATCATCCGCAACAAATTCAACCTCGTTTTGTCCTGATTGTTGAAGCCTCTTGTGTCTGCAAGCGACGCGAATTCTTGCCAAAAGCTCTCCTACGCCGAAGGGTTTCGTCAAATAGTCGTCCGCTCCAAAATCAAGAGCCCGAATCTTGTCGTTTTCCTGTTCCCGCGCTGAAATGATGATGATGGGTACCTTGGACCATTCTCTAAGTCTTTTAATGACTTCTATCCCATCCATATCAGGCAGGCCGAGGTCGAGAAGCACCACATCAGGATTCCATGCCGCTGCCTTCACAAGACCATCCTTGCCCGTCTCCGCTTCCACTAGGCGATAGTGTTCACTTTCAATCGCAACCCGAAGAAAACGTCGCATTTGCATTTCATCTTCGATCAGTAGGATAAGTTCTCCGATGTCTGACACGATTTCTGCCTCCAGTCTTCATCAATACGGCACATCCTCAGGAATGGATATCTTCATCGACTCCCTATCTATGGGAAGGATAAATCTGAAAACGGCGCCCCCTCCGGGACGATTTTCCGCCCATATACGACCACCGTGCGCATCCACGATTGCCTTACATATGGAAAGCCCGAGTCCAACCCCTTCACCGGATACTTTTTCATGGGGAAATTTATTAAATATATGTTCTTTCCCAATCTCATTTATGCCCGGACCTCTGTCGGCAATCTCAATTTGAACGGATGCCTTTTTGGTGTGAACACCGATTTCAACGGGAGTTCCGGGAGGAGTGTGTTGAATGACGTTTTCAATAAGATTTGCAAGAACCTGTTCCATGAGAATCGGATCAAAGGGTATCAACGGCAGATCCGCTGGAATGGATACATTAACAGGACGGGCGTGCAGCATGTTCGATTGCCTGTCGAGAACCACGCCGATGATCTCTTCCAGTGAATGCCATTCCTTGTTAACCTGGATGGTTCCTGATTCGAGGCGCGTAATGTTCAGAACATTCCGGATAATATGATTGAGGCGCTCTGCTTCTTCATGGATGGCTTTGATCATTTCTTCCCGTTTCTCCTCCGGAATATTCTTTCCACCATGGATAAGCGTGCTTGCTGCTCCTGTGCTTGTTGCCAGAGGGGTCCTCAAATCATGGGACACGGAGCTTAGAAATGTATTTCTCATGCTCTGTGATTCGGCATTCAGACGTTCCCTGTTGGCTTCCTGAGCCAACATCATCCGTTCAAGGGCCATTGCGGTCTGGTTAGTAAATGTCTCCAGGAAATGAATCTCTCCGGGATCAAACGGAACATCTGGGTTGTGTGGAAGGACACCGATGACACCGACGGGACCTGATGAAGCGATCATTGGCAGGTAAAGGGCCTTTGCGGCCATCAGGGTATCTGTTCCAAGACCGGCGGCTTGCCTGTTTTCAAAAACCCACTGAGCAATGCTCCACTCTTTCTGGTCAATTGCAAATGTACCTTGAGCCGTTGAAAGCACTTTAAGGCGCCCCTCACGATCGGGAATCAGGACAACCACCTGGCTGCGGAAGACCTCACCGATGTGTTTTACTGCAATATCACTGAGTATTTCTTTTTTTCGTTCCCTTGCCAGATCACGGCTCAAACCGTAAAGGGCCGCCGTGTTTCTTTCACGTCGTCTTGCCTCCTCGGCTTGTTCGCGGACCCGTAGGGCAAGCCCACTGATCACGACAGACACCACGAACAGGACGACGAAAGTCACGATATATCTTATGTCGGCAACGGCGAAGGTAAAATAGGGTGGAACAAAGAAAAAATCGAATGCCGCCACGCTCAGTAGTGTCGCTAAAAGGGACGGCATGCGACTGGTCCGGACAGCCACTGCCACAACGCCCAATAGATAGATCATCACGAGGTTGATAAGATCGAAAAAGGGAAACATGAGGGCTGCAATACCGGTAGCGATGACAACGGCACCGATACTCCAAAGCCACTCGATGGGGTTTGTTTTTGTCTTTTTTATCAGCCCCGCTTCATGTCGCTGGGGTTCTTTCGACTCGCCCGTGATGACATAGATATCAATGTCTCCACTGCCACGGATGATTTCATCAAGGGGTGATCCGAAGAGCTTGTCCTTCCAGCGCGGGTGCGTCGGTTTTCCGACAATGATTTTTCCGACATTTCTCGACCTGGCAAAATTGAGAATATCCTCGCTGACCCGGTGCCCCGTCAGCGTTACCGTTTCCGCTCCCAGACTTTCGGCCAGCCGCAAGTGTTCGGCAAGCAGTCTCTTGTCGTCTTCTGAGGGACGAACATGTGTGGGCGCTTCCACATTGACGGCTATCCAGTCCGCACGAAGTCCTGCGGCCATACGACGGGCCGCTCTGATGAGACGTACCGATCGCGGGTTGGAACCTACACAAACCAGGATGCGTTCCGTCGCCTGCCAGATGGTATGTACGCCCATGTCACGTCGATAGCTTTCCATCTGTTCATCCACGCGTTGGGCCGTGCGTCGCAAGGCCAGTTCCCGAAGGGCGATGAGGTTGCCTTTCTGAAAAAAATGGGACATGGCCTTTTCGGCCCGTTCGGGGATATAGACTTTCCCCTCCTTGAGGCGCTGCAATAAGTCGTCCGGCGGCAAATCGATCAGTTCGATTTCATCAGCCCTGTCCAGAAATGAATCCGGGATCGTTTCACTGACATTCACGCGGGTGAT
>CAYXQK010000277.1:0-5716 GCA_964467445.1 uncultured Syntrophaceae bacterium | reverse complement strand
GGGGCATCAATCGGGTGGTGATCCCCTGATAGACGATGGAAAAGACGCCGCTGATGATCGATTGGGAGGCAATGATCGTGGCAATGACCGTCAGCAGAAGGAAGGGGATATACAGGAAGGATGCCTGATTCTGAACCATGCCGAACAAATAGTGTTTCGCTTCCGGGTACTGGATGGCGAAGACCCCCTGCCCCATATAATTGATCACCAGGGCGACGAACACAAAATACCAGGCCCGGAGGATGGGCTTTCTGCCCAGATGCCCCATATCGGCATAAAGGGCCTCGCCGCCCGTGGCGCAGAGGATGACCTCTGAGAGGACGAAGAAGGCGGCAAATCCGTGGTTCTGGAAGAACTTGATAGCATACCAGGGATTAACGACTTTGATGATGTCCGGCATTGTCAGTATTGAAGCAAGGCCGGACACGGCGAGGGTGCAGAACCAGATCAACATGATCGGACCAAAGGCCGCGGCAATGCGGTCCGATCCCCGGGACTGAAAAACGAAGAGGGTAATGGCAATGGCGGCGGCGATGATAATCAGAGTCGTCTGATTCAGATTTTCCATGCCGGGAATGAGCAACATGCCCTCTACGGCGGAGAGAATCGTAATGGCCGGGGTGATGACGCCGTCTCCCAGCAGCAGGGATACCCCTATAAACGTCAGAAATCCTGCAAACGCAATGGCGCGGCCGGATTTAAGATGGGAAAGCAAAATCTCCCGTAGCACGATCTCGCCCCCCTGTCCTTTGCGGGAAAGACTGGTGGCCAGCCAGGCATATTCGACGGTAACAAGGATCGTCAAGGTCCAGACCACAAGCGACAGGATGCCCATGACGTTGTCGTAGGTTGGTTTCGTCAGTGCAAAAATGACGGTGAGGGTATAGATCGGGCTCGTGCCGACGTCGCCAAAGACCAGGCCCATGGACTTGACCACGCCGCCCCAAAAGGACTCTGGTTCAGGTTGTTTCATGAAATGGTTATCTCACTAGGGAAAAATCTTCCCGGGATTGAGGATGTTCAGGGGATCGAAGACCTGCTTGATTCGCTTCTGCAGGGCGATCAGCCCGGGGCTCATCACGATAGGGAGATAGGAGGCCCGCTTGGAGCCGATGCCGTGTTCCCCGCTGATGGTACCCCCGAGACGGAAGACGACCTCGTAGAGTTCCGTGAGGATGAGCGGAAGCTTTTCTTTCCAGGCCTCCATCGGCGTTTCCGGTTTCTTGACGGGTGTCGCGTGAAGGTTCCCGTCCCCCGCGTGTCCGTAGCAGGGGATCAGGACATCGTGCTTCAGGGCCAGGCTTTCCAGCTCGCGAACAAGATCGGGAATACGCGCTGTGGGGACCACGATATCCTCGAGGCTCTGCACGGGACAGAGGGTCTTGAACGCCTCGGCGAGATTCACGCGCGGACGCCACATCTTCCGCTCCGTTGTGGGCGTGTTGCCCACATAGACATCGAGGGCTCCGGCTTCGAGAAACAGTTCCCCGAACTTCTCGCATTCCTCATCCACCTTCTCCCGGCTCGATCCGTCCAGCTCGATAAGTAACATGGACCCGATATCGGCCCGCGGCGGATCTTCGCCCAGAAAGCGGTAAACGGTCTGCACGGAGAGGCGATCCATGAACTCGATGGCGGTGGGCAGGATTCCCGCCTGCGCAACAACCCGCGGGAAGGCCCCGACGGCGTCGGCGGCGCTTCCGAAGGGAATCAGCAGGACCGCTGTAGCGGCGGGTTGCGGAAGCAGGCGCAAAATGATTTTCGTGAAGATTCCCAGCGTTCCTTCCGAACCGACCAGCAGGTGGATGAGATCGTAACCCGTAACGTCCTTCAGCCGCTTTCCGCCCATTTCTACGATCTCGCCGGTGGGCAGGACAGCCTCCAGGCCCAGGACATGATGTCCCGTGACCCCGTACTTGATGGCGCGGCCGCCGCCCGCGTTCTCCGCGAGGTTCCCCCCGATGAAGCAGGACTCGAAGCTCATCGGATAGCCCGCGTAGAAAAGTCCGAACGCCTGAACCGCCTTGCCGATCTCGCTGGTTACGACACCGGGTTCCACCACGGCCACCATGTTTTCCCGGTCGATCTCCAGAATCCGGTTCATGCGCTCGAGGGCCAGCACGATGCCTCCGAAAAGCGGCACGGCCCCGCAGGAAAGCCCCGTCCCCCCGCCCCGGGGGGTCACCGGCACGCGCTGCCGGTTTGCCAGCTTCATGATTTCGGAGATCTCGGAAGCGGAGGCGGGCTTGACGACGACCTCGGGCATGCGGGCGTATTCCGGGCCGGCCACTTCGTCATGGGAATAGTTTTGCAGCAGATCCGGGTCGCTGAAGATGATGTTTTTCTCCCCGACGATGGCCTGCAGCGCACTGGCGATCTCACGGGTCACGGGCGCATAGGATGTCTTTTCAATCATCACACGGTCCTTTTTTTAGGGCAACGGTCCTGTCCGCTGTCCCGTCTTCAAACACATTTCCGATTCTTTCCATTTAGAATCTTATTTCCTTGATTTGATAAGGTATTGCTTTCGATCGGGGGAAACTATAGGGGGGCCGTTTTTGCTTGTCAAGGGATATTGTGCATCGAATAACCTATTTGACAGAACGCACCGGGAGAGCCCGGCCGCCGCCGACCTGCTGGTGACCCCAGTACCGTATGCCATCGTCGAAAATGAAGCCGGCGGCGGTGGCGCCACGCGTCTCGGATGCCCAGGGAGCAATACAGGCAATCCGAATCAATTCTGTTAAATGGACCTCAACACCACAGGCGAACTTATAAGTTTTAGCCGCATTATACAACCCCGCCAGCTCCTCCTGTGTCGGCATCCGCCAGTCCGTATATCCGCCTCCCCGATAATTCTCGCAATAGAACTTGGCGTTCGCCCAGTTAATGTTGCTGCCGTTGTCCTTCGCCGCCCACATGAGGCCCGTCCGCGTGTCCAGGACGGTCCCGTTATGATAAGCAATGAACCGACCGTCCCTGGCCTTCTCTGTTTGAGCATCATTTTGCACCGATTGAGGCGATTGCTTAACCTCTCTGACCTCACTCATTCCGGAACTTTTTGCAACCGGACCGGATTTGACGGCCTTTCCCCCCCCGCAGGCTGAAAAAACAAATAACAGACAAAGTATCAGCACCGGCAACGTCATTTTTCCGAATGCGAATTTTGATCTCATGAAAGTGATCTCCTCTCTGTTTCGGGTTGAATAGAGGGGTTTCCCCGAGACAACAGGATAGATCCGTTGGCCCAAACCAAAAATACAAGTGCGCCCATATCATATTTCCTGAGGAAAAAACATCATTGATTCAGGCGGCGGTCAGGGAAAATTTATCGGGTCAGGGGGACTTCAGGGCGTCCACGAGGGCCCGCCACGCATCGAGTTTGTCGTTTCTCGTAAGGCGGGCGTTTGCAGGGCTCGTTGAAGGCATCCGCAGCAATGGCAGGCTGCGGACATGCGGCAGACCCGGCAGCACAAAGCGCCGGAACAACGCTTCCGCGTATTGGCCCATGGCCAGCGATTGCCGGCCGGGGATCGTGCCCAGCACCAGCACTTTCGCATTTCGAGACGCTATCGGATCAAACCCGCGGATCATTGTTGCCCCGGATGCACCGTTTATTCCTCCTCGACGGCAACCCGGTCGCGACCGGCTTCCTTGGCCAGCTTGACGGCATTTTTCACGCTCTGAATCAGGTCGCCCGTTGTCTGGCCATGGTTGGGGGAGGCGGCCACACCGATCGAAAGCGTAATTCGTCGCATGTGTCGATGACCTTCGTACTGAGCTCGGTCCTTGAGAAGATCTCGGATATGCTCGGCCCGTTTTCGAGAGACTTCAAGAGAATTCCCAGGTAGAATCAGCAGGAACTCATCGCCGCCGAATTTACAGGGCAGATCTTCTTTCTCCAGGTATTCGTTCAGAAAGGCGCCCAGGTCGCGCAAAACGGCATGCGCCGCCCCATGACCGTAATTTTCCGTGAAATAACCGAAATGGTCGACATCCATCATGATAAGGCCGATGGATGACTTATCGCGGGAGGCTATCTTCAGAAGCCGGCTAAGCTGTTCCTCAATAAATTCGCGATTATAGAGCCCCGTAAGATAGTCTCTGTCGAGCATGTCCTGAATGCGTTCGCGCAGGCGGATGTTGACGATGGCCATTGCGAGCAGATCGGCGATAAGTCCGACGGTCTGTTTTTTTTCGGCAAAGAATCGACTGTCCTGCCGTGATGAGAAATGAAGCAGGCCCAAGGGTTCACCGAAAGTCAGAATGGGCACACACAGGGAGGCTGTGTCCGCCGACGGCGAAAGGGCGTGACTGCAGTGGATGTCATCGGATCCGGCCATGACCTTGTGCATGCGGCCGCGCCTCAGAGCCCAGCAATCCTGACTGCTGATGGATTTTGGCGGCTCATTCATCTTTCCCCATGAGGCGATGGGATGGTAAAGGTCCGCCCGGGCGTCCTTCAGATAAAGAACGCCGCTGTCTTCGGGGAGCAATGTTCCCAGGCTCTGGGCCGTCACGGCATAAGCCTCTTCAATGGCCAGTGAAAACTGATACCGGTTCACGAGCCTGGCGATCATTGACGTTTCAATCATTCCAGAGGCTTTGTTTTCCATTTGCTGTTCTCGCAACATTTGATGGGTTATGCATGTCGCCTTTCCAGGTAAGTCCGGATACGGGCCCGTATCGCCCCGGGAAGGCGGATGCCGATCGCATTGAGATGCGATTCGTATGTGCTGAAGGATTGAACATGCCCGGCTGCTGTCAGGAAAATGCGGAAATAGGAACGGATGCTGCCCTCGAGTTCCTGCCGGAATGACTCGTCCCGGCGCAGGAGCTCTTCCGCGGGTCCGATCAGGGAGGCATGGACCGGGCGGCCCACAGACCGGTAAACGACAAAACGCTGGGTCATTTCACATTCATAATTATTAATCCGGATACTCTTCTCCACATGATCGAGATCGATGCAGTCCACGATTGAAAAGGCGAACCGGGCGCCGATGCTTTTTCGCAGCATGTCCCGGGCGGCGGCAAAATGGGGACAGTCCGATGATGATCCCCTGAAGCACGTCTTGTCTTCATCGGATTGCCCGCAACGCAGGTAAACGACAACATCAATATCCGATCCGGAATCACTCGATCCGTCGTTTGCCGAGCCGACGATGTCCAGGGCAAACGGAAAAGGGTTTCCGGCCTCCATGATCCGGATGGCCTCTCCGATGGGGTTCGTTTCATGATGGACGCCGTCCGCCTGTGACAGCCGGTAAAAAGCCTCAACCTCTCCGGATATTTCAGGGGCAGACGGATGATGCCCATCAACCGCCTGCCGGTCATAAGCCTGGCCCCGCAGGTGGGCGCCGTAGCGCTCCTGGTCGACGACCCGGCTTTGCCAGCCGTTTTCGTGACGGTCATACACCATGATGTCGTGAATAGCCCGGCCTGAAATTTTCTTGTATGTCACGCGGTTTATCGTGCTGTTTTCGATTTCGATTTCGTGAAAAAATCCGCCTTCGGAAATGCGTCCACTGATCTGAACCACGTCCCCAAAATTTGAGGGATTCAGATAAATCGTTCCTTCGCTCTCGGCAAATCCCCATTGCTCATGGATGTGGCCCGTGAGGCAGGCCAGGACGTCATGGGTTTCGCAGTAATTCAGCAGCGCCGCAGAGCCCGTCTCTCCCATCGGCGTGACCTGGTCATGAAAACCGTGGGCGGG
>CAYXQK010000276.1:0-3837 GCA_964467445.1 uncultured Syntrophaceae bacterium | reverse complement strand
AAATATGGATTTGGAATTAGTATCTGCTGCGTCCGCCGCCACCGCCGGCCCCGCCGCGACCGCCGCCGAATCCGCCACCACCGCCACGACCGCCGCCGAATCCGCCGCCGCCGCTCCGGGAGCCGCCGCTTCTGGGGGCGCTGCCCTCTTTTTTCGGCCGGGCTTCATTGACACTAATGGTATTGCCGTCAATGGTTCCGCCATTGAACATTTCAATGGCCGCCTTTGCCCCTTCCTCCGTAACCATTTCCACGAAACCGAAACCTCGGGATTGGCCTGAGAATTTGTCCTTGATGACGTTAACGGTTGCGACCTCTCCGGCTTTGGCAAAATTTGCTTTCAGGTCTTCATCTGAGACACCGGTGGATAAATTACCAACATATAGATTCTTGTTCATGTTCAGCTCCTTTCCTCTTTTCACAAGCAGTGATTGAAAATAAAAAAGGCACTCCGCTCGGGGTATGCCGGAGTGCCTCTCGCTACTGCAGAGACGTTCTTACAGTACTTTCACGTTGGCCGCCGAAGGGCCCTTCTGGCCCTTTTCGATGTCAAAGCTCACCCGCTGACCCTCTTGCAGGGTCTTAAAACCGGCGCTTTGAATGGCGCTGAAATGAACAAACACATCATTGCCCTCATCCGCTTCGATGAAGCCAAAACCTTTTGACTCATTGAACCATTTGACTTTACCTTCTGACATAGTCGCTTCCTCCTTTCATAAATTTTCTAAAAGTCGGATCGCCACTATGCCGGAAAGAAAAAACCACCAAGACTCTAAAGAATATGGTGGCTTACCTTTACGCTTCAAAATGTCTATACCAACTTTCAATATCCCCTCTGACCAACAATCCGCTGCTCCAATTCATAGGGGTGCGATATGCCTACACTTAAAAATCAAATAAGTCAAGTCTTTTCTTAAGATAATTTTATGCCGGTCTTTTGGTTCCTCTCCATCCGCGTTTTTCTGATTTTATCAGCGGTCTGCTCTGTTTTTGCGAAATGAATCCAGTTGAAAGATGGCATGAAATCCTATAAGGGACTACAAGTCTCATTTCAACGGCGAAAGAACAAAATCGTTCACGGATTAAAAGGATGATGGAAAAAAGTTTGACGACGCCGAAGGGCGGAAAAATATCCCGTTGTCTCTCCTGCGGCGCAACAGAAAATATGGGAAGACGCCGATACTGTTCAACAGAATGCAGACAGCGCCTGCGTCTGAAACTGGATATGCGGACCGGTTTGATCCAGGCGCTCAACGCCCGGTTTGCCACCTTCTATTTTTCCGATCTGACCATCATGATGGATATGCTCCCCTACGGTTCCCGGGAAATCTACAGTTTCCTTTATCCCCGCTCTCCCGGAAAGAAGCCGGCGGAAGATTTCAGTAATATGGCAGACATGCTGGGAACGGCCTGGTGGGCAGAAAAACGGCGAACCCAAAAAAGATACCTGGCTTCCCGGAAGGTTCTCGATGAGGCCGTTCGCAATCAGACCCCCCTGCAATCGGTCCGTCCCGTATTGATCAATCTGCCGGCGATCCGCGACGCTTCCCTGCAACATCTGAATCTGAAAAAATCTGATTTGGTGGATCCCGAACTCAAAACGCTCATCCGGAACGCCTATCGCCGTCAGGCGAAGCTCTTCCACCCGGACGTGGGGGGCGACGCCCCGATGTTCCTGAAAATTCATCAGGCTTACGAAGACATGCTCCATTGGGCGGAAAATCCCTTATACGTCACCCATCGCGGATTTCCGGATAAATGGCTGTACGATGGGAATCAGAACCGGTGGCTGCAACCTATCCCTGTCCGTGTACGCAGGCGCTGACCTCCGGATTGAAACCGCTCGAATTGATTTTGATCCATGGGCCGATCAGTGGTATAAGGGGCCATGCAAAAAAGCGAAGATTGTACGCAAATATCCCGTAAAACAGAATGAAAGGAAGGGCGCATACCGGAGGGCATCCGGCGGCAGGGCATCTTGAGGGAAAAGGGTTCCGAATTCGCAATGATATGATTGAATCTAAACAAGGGAGGTGGAAAGATGAGAACAGAAAAAATGGATAAGGTCAGGAAAGTCTGGATGATCCCGGCAAGGAGGTTTGCTTTCATAAGTCTCTTCGTGATGGCCGGCTTTCTGACGGGATGCGCGGATATGACTGTTTATCTTCACCGGCACCTTTACAAACCGGTTCTTCCGGAATCCATTGTCGGATTCTATAAGGGAAAACAAATCGATCTGAACAGTTTTCAGAACGTGGATGAAAAAACCAGAAAATGGATCTATTACAGCCCTGACAAGAGAGTGGCCTATCAAGCAGCCGTGCCGCTCGAGTACTTTGTCATGGATTGTTTCCGGGACGCCCTCTGGCTCGCGGGAATGAGCGTCCTGAAGGAATCGCCGGACGTCAATATCCCGGATACGATTTTGATCATTGATCACTGGACGGACGCGGAATTCAAGTTCACCGTTTCCGTCATGAAAAACAATGCCCTCAAGTTCAGAAATCATTATGCGGTTACCATGCCGCCTTTGGATTATGCAGATCCCACAAAGATGGAAAAGAGTGCGTATGAGATGATGAACAAGGCAGTCCTGGCGGTTCTGGGCGACCCGAAATTTCAGGCACTGTTCAAATAAGATCAAGGAGGAGAAGATGAAAGAAGCCCATAGACGAGGGGTGAAGGGATTTTTTATCCTTGCGATGCTGTCGGGCATGTCTCTTTTGCTGCTTCATAGCCCCCTTGCGGCCCAGACGATTGTGGACGAATGGCAGCGCGTCGCGGTCCCCCCGGCGCCGGAAATCAAATCGGTAACCGTGGATCCGAAAACGACCGCTCTGCTGCTGCTCGATTTCAACAAGCAAACCTGTAATGCGGAGCGCCGTCCCCGCTGCATAGCCTCCATCCCGGGAGTCAAGAAGCTGCTTGCGGATGCCCGCATGAAAGGCACGGTCGTCATCTACAGCCTGTCTGCAGGCGCCACGCCGGCGGACATTGCGAGCGACCTGGCGCCTCTCGGTGGAGAACCGGTGGTCACATCCGGTCCGGATAAATTCATGGGCACGGATCTGGAAAAGATTCTCAAAGAAAAAGGCGTCCGGACGGTGATCGTGACGGGAGCGGCTGCCCATGGCGCTGTCCTGTACACGGCCAGCGGCGCGGCCCTGAGGGGAATGCAGGTTATCTTGCCCCTGGACGGCATGTCGGCCGAAAACACCTATGCCGAACAATACACGGCTTGGCACCTGGCAAACGCCCCCCGGGTATCCGCAAAGGTGGTCCTGACGAAAATTGATCTGATAAAATAAAAATGGAAAAAATCACGCTTGGCGTCAGCACCTGCCTGCTTGGCGAGAATGTCCGTTATGACGGCGGCCACAAGCAGGATCGCTTTCTCACGGACACCCTGGGAAAATACGTGACGTTCCGGCCCGTCTGTCCGGAGGTGGAATGCGGTCTCGGTGTGCCCCGGGAATCCATGCGCCTGGTGGGCGATCCCGAATCTCCGCGCCTGGTCACCGTCCGGACCCGTCAGGATCATACCGAGCGCATGGTCCGCTGGGCGCGGCAACGCGTCGCGGATCTGGAGAAGGAAAACCTTTGCGGATTCATTTTCAAAAGCGACTCGCCGAGCAGCGGCATGGAACGGGTCAAAGTCTATAAAGATGGGGGAATGCCGCAAAAAAACGGCGTCGGCGTCTTTGCCCGCATTTTCATGGAACATTTTCCCCTGATTCCCGTGGAAGAGGAAGGCCGCCTCCACGATCCGCTGATCCGGGAGAACTTCATTGAACGGATCTTTACCCTGAAGCGCTGGGTGGAGAGCGTCAAGACCGGC
>CAYXQK010000275.1:0-3738 GCA_964467445.1 uncultured Syntrophaceae bacterium | reverse complement strand
AGGTGACCAACCGGGGCGTGCGGCGGCGCTTCGGCGTCCGGGCAGGCGACGCGTTCTGGTTCGAGGCTCGAACCGAGATCACGATCCTCTCAGACCATTCCGTCGGTGCGGCGATTGTGCAATTGGATCCCCGCCGCCAGGGCAGCATCCCCTCGTGGTAGCCGGGCGCTCCGACACATAGGCCTCTTCCCTTTGACACCGCGCCCGGCACGGGCGCATCATGCGCCATGCTCACCCACACAACGGTCCAGCTGATCCTGGCCCAGGCGATGGTCGAGCGCGGCCTGCTCGATTCCATCGCGGCAGGGCTGGGAAACGCCCGCTATCGCCTCGAGCTCTACGTCGGGCAGGGCAACACCATCTACGTCGTGATCGCCGTCGTCGTGCTGCTCGTCTTGACGAGAGTGAAGCGCCGACACTGACCCCATTCCCTCCGCCGGGTTGATCTCCTTCGCCGCCCGCAACGGAGGGAAGCAGGAAGTGCGCGATCGCCAAATCCGGATGGCGAACCTGATCCGCTACGTCAAGTCGCTGCAGGAGAAATCGGGCCCCGGTGAGGAGGTTCCGAAGCGAGAGGCGAGGCTTCGCGCTCGAATCGCGTGCGACGCTCAGGATCGGCGCGCAGTGCCGTCACTGGATTGCGTCACTGGCCACCGAGCGGCAAGCGTGCCGGAGCGTCCGACCTGGCAGGCTGAACCCGCATGTACCAGAGCCCGATGGCATCGCCATCGCTGAGGCCCGGGCGGATTCGCGGAGCCACAGCGGGGTCGGCTCGCCGCACACGGAGCACGAGGCGATTGAGGCCGCGCCGCACCGTGGTTCGCGGCAGCGTGACGGTGTACGAACCGACTCGATCCGGAGTCCAACCGAGCGTGATCGCCTCGAGTGGCACTCCGTTGAGGACCACCTCCACCACCGGCAGCCGTCCGGGCGCCGCGCCGAGCGGTCGCGGGAAGGGATCCACGCGGAGCGCCAGCGGGTAGTCCGCCACCGTCGGGAGCCGCAGCCAGATCGTGCCCTCTGTCGTCGCGACGCGCATCCGGACGTTGCCCGATCCCGTGATCTCCGACCAGCCCGAACCGACGAACGCCTCGTCGCGGACGCCCGCGGTCACCATCGCCGCCTCGCCCGTTCGCAGCGCCTCGGCAAACGTCCACGGCGGCAACACGCGAAGGGCGAACCAGAGCATCACGACCGCCGGGCCGACCACGCCCGCCCAGGCGAGCGCCCCCCTGCCCCACTCGGACCGCTTCTCGGGCAACGCTGTCGGTACCAGAACCGCCCGGGCGATGTGGAAGACCGCCGCGACGCCGACGGCAGCAGCGATCAAAAGTGTCGGGTAGACGTGCACGGTGAAACGGAAATCGGGATCCGACCTCCAGGTGAACGAGAACGGCAGCAGTGACGCCCAGGTGGCGATCAAAAGCAGACGGCCCGAGGCAAACGCCGCGAGTATCAAGAGGCCCCCGATCGCGGCGACCGACGCCCAATTGCCAAGCCCGGCAACCCAACGGTCGAGGCCTTGCCACTTGTTCGAGAAGGGATAGGTCGTTATCCCCTGGACGACCGTGTCAACCGCTGCCACCGGCCGTTCCGCGATCCGCTGAGCGACGTAGCCGGCTGTACTCCCCTTCCACTCCCCTTCGCCCTGACGAGCGCTGTAGATATTGCCGTGCACGTTGAACGTGTAGAGCGGGTCACCGTGCACACGCCAGCAGTTGACGAAGTAGGGCCCTGCGACGATCAGCGCCGTCGACACACCGATTCCCGCCATCGCCAAGCGCCGGCGCCACGACGTGCGGAGCCCGAACACGAGGAACGCTCCGCCGGCGGCCAGGAATGGCACCGCCATGATGCGCGTGAGCACGGCGAGGCCTGACGCGACGCCGAGGACGACGGCCTCGACGTACAGTGAATCCAGGCCGACGCGCCCGAGTCGGCGGAGTCGCACGGGTGCCTGTCCGATTCGCCAGCAGCGCAGCATCAGGAACGCACACAGGGCCACCGCGGCCACGTACGCGTCGTCGCGCCATCCGCGGCTGGCGAGCGTGAGCACGTCGTGGTCCAGCGACAGGCCCAGCGCGGCCAGCAGTCCGACCGGACGCGACCACACGGCGGCGCCAAGGAGGTACGTGAACCAGATCGCGAGTACGGAGCAGAAGGCCGACGCGACACTCACCGCGACATCCCGGCCGTCGAGCAGGCCGAGAAACACGCGCGTGACGAAGGGGAATACCGGCTCGCGCCAGTGGGCCGCGTAGAACGACGTTATCGTCCGCGCCGCCTCCAGGTAGGTGTACGGGTCGCTGCGGTAGAGCGTCGGGGGGCCCTCCTTGTGCGGGTACCGCTGCTCTGGCTCCCACGTGATGGATCCTGGCCGAATGCGCTCGGGGCCTGCGAACTGACGCGTCTGGACAGCGGCGAGCCACCCGGGGGACGAGACCACGCCGTACTGTCCGGTAATCGCGTCGAGACGAAGCAGGGCGCCGTGCGTCAGGATCACGGCAAGGGTCGCCCATGACAGCAACCGCGCGAGCCGGGCACATCGGGACGCGCGGCCATCTCCTTCGCCGTGCGGCCCGCCGCTCCCACGGCCGGGCCATCCCCGCCATTGGGGACGCCGACTTTCGATCGTCGAGCGAAGGGACCACGCGAGGGCGGCGAGCGCCAGCCAGCCGAGCACGGCGTGCAGAGCGCGGATCCACGAAGAGAGCCGCGGTTGCCGGGGCACCGTCGCGCTCAGCATGCCTGGCGCAAGCGGCTTGGGCAGTTCGCCTGTCCGCGCCGCGGAGACGAGGATGCGCGGCGCCGCGGCATCGACCGCGTACGAGATGTACAACGCGTGAAAGCCGGAGTCCAGCCAGACTGTCCGTGTCGCATCCTCCGTGGACGTAACCTGGATGGCCAGGTGGCCGTCGATGGTCCACGAAGAAGGGCCTTGGCTGGAGAGCACGAGATCGTACAGCGCCGGCGCCGTCACATACCAGGCCCCCCGCCAGGTCACCGTCACGCCTGCCGGAGTGTTGGCCCACGCCTCCAGTCCGGCACCGTCGATCGCCTCCACCCGGCGGACGTCGGACGGAACCTGGTCCGATGAGTTGACGAGAACCGTACGAACCAGCCCGGCGGGGCCACCCGGCCAGCCACTCAGCAGGTAGAGCGCCAGCAGGGCCAACATGAACAGCCAGGCACGAGGTACGGCGCGCAGGTAGCTCGACGGGGACATCATCTTCGTTCGGTGATCATAGGCGGGTTGGGGGGCCGGGCGTCGCCGCCGCCCTCCACACCACGACGGAGAGCGCAACTGCGACCGCGCAGATCACCAACCCGATCCATAGTCCGGGCGGAACGAACGCGAACGCGATCGGTCCCGCGTACCCGGCGGGGAGCACGACCGACGGCCGGTTGCTGACCGGGTCGCGTACGACGGGTCCGACACTCGTCGTCCACCCTGCGGCGAAGTTCTGGTTCAGCACGACTCGTGCCGGGTCGTGCCCCACCACCACCCAGGCCTGGACGCGGTTGGGCGAGAAGGTCCGACGGAAGAAGGTGACGTTGCCCACGCCTTGGATCGCGACGAGCCCCGGCTGGGCCGTTTGTGCCACCTTCAGCGGTTCGTAGCAGTCGAGCGGAGAAACGCCGGCCAGCATCGAATCGAGCATGAACGTCCGGTGCACTCGCGGACCGCCGGGCGTCACCACCGCTTCGGGGACGACGGTGGGCGTCGCGCGCTCGAAC
>CAYXQK010000274.1:0-7826 GCA_964467445.1 uncultured Syntrophaceae bacterium | reverse complement strand
GCCTCCGGAAAGGATGTAAGCTGAACATGATATTTTTCAAGCATTCGATGGAAGCGGCCGCTCGTCAGGACTTCAAGCTCCTTTTCTCTTTCCCGGTGCGAGAAAGCCGAAAAAGGACCCTCGGCCTGCCCGGCGGGCGCTCTGCCGGGGTGAACCATGAGCTCCGTAAGACCCGGAGGCAGCGTTTGCAGGGTTTTTTCGAGACGGTTCAGGGACAGCCTTCCTTTCAGATAAAGACCCCGGAAATGATCCGTCGTTTTCAAAGTGGACCCGTGAATTCTGATACGGGCCGCTGCAGCGAGCCGGCAAAACCGCTCTGCTTCGTCATTCAGCAAGAGATTGCTTCGCTCCACGGAGCTTGAAGGCAGCGGTTCTTCTGGTATCCGTATCCATGGAATTCCGAATTCCCTCCCGGCCCTGACGGCCGCATCGATCGCAGCAGGAAAAATATGGACGTGCTGGTGACCATCCAGGTGATCAATCCGGACGCCGGCAGCGCGCAGCGCCTGAATCTGGGCGGCAAATTCCTGCCGGACTTCCGCTGCAAACCCTTCGTCACCCTTGCTCATCAGGCGCCGGTGGGTTTCCTCTTTGCCCAAAAAAAATCCAGCCGGGTCTGTGATGGATTTCAGACCCGGGCTCAGGGGCATGCCTTCTGTCAGGTTCAGATGGACGCCGAATGAAATATGATTGAAATCCGCTGAGGCAATCCGTTGAAGGCAATCCTCGAAAGCAGGCCCGTTGACCAGGATGCTTGCAGCCGTCACAGAACCAGATTCGATGCCCGCGATGATCCCTGCATTGCGGGCTGCATCCGCCCCCAGGTCATCCGCATGGACAATAAGCCGCTTCAACGTGCCTTCACCCCCCGGGCACAGATAAAGAGGTTTTTGAATACGTATCGGCCCTCACCCGCATCCCTGAAATCCGAACGTCCCGATGAACGAAGCGCAAGAAGATGGTCCACGATCCCTTTGCCCAGGGAGCTGTATTCATGGTCAGTAAAGGGCCGCTCTGTCTCATGAACAACAGAGACATCCTGAAAATGTTCCCGCAACTGACGCAGAACCTCCGAGGGATTTGCAAGGGAGATGGCCATCAGCCACAGCCTTCCGCTTTCCGGTTTCAGAAAAACGGCGGCGCCCTGAAGGATTTTGAGCAGGTGCATCGTTCCATCGGGTCCGCCATACCGGGGACCAAAAGCCTGACGGCCAGGCGTCTGGGGAGGGGTTGCCACAATCACATCGAAGCATCCCGCATCACTGGCAGAACGGCCATTTAGCGCTTCATACCAGGCGCCTGCGCAGATTTCGACTTTGTCGGCAATGCCGTTTGCCAGCGCGTTTTGTCTGGTCGCCTCAAGGGCACGGGGGTCAATATCGGTGGCCACGACATGACCGGCGCCCAGCCTCGCCGCGGCAATGGCAAGCAGTCCCGCGCCACAACCCAGGTCGAGGACGCGGTCTCCTTCCCGCACATCCAGAAGCCCTGCCAGACCCAGGGTAGATGGCGGCGGATGATGCACCCCATCGGGGATGAGCAAATCAACCGGACCGGTCGCAAGGGTGATGCGTGCTTTTCCTTCCTTTCGAAATGGGGGTTGGCCGTGACGTTTCATGGCCGCTGAAAGCATTTTTCCGACCAGGGCAGGATAGTCCATCCCCGCCCACCTCGCCGAGAGCGCCAGGGCTTCAGACGGCTCCAGAGACGGTGTCGTGTTCGCCTCCAGAAAGTAAAACGTCCCGCCGGAAGAAAGGCGGATATCGAAGCGGGCGTAATCCCGCAACCCGAGGGCGCGAAAGGCAAGCATTGAGAGGTTTTCCAGATCAGCCGCAAGATCGGGCGGCAGCTCCGCCCGCAATACATCCTGTCTTTCTTGCGGGACATGTGATTGTTTAAACGCCTCGGTCAGCACGGCAGCTTCACTTGGATGAACACGCCACTCCAGGGGCGGCAGCACGCTCAGGCCGTTTTCTTCCTCGAGCAGCGAGACGGCAAATTCACGTCCGTCAATAAAAGTTTCCACGAGGATCGGCTGCCTGTAACGGTCGATGAGCGCTGCAATCCCCCCATGAATGTCTTCCTGCGTTGCAGCAATATGGAGCCCGCGGCTCATGTGTTCAAAGGCCGGCTTCAAAACGGCAGGCGTCTTGAGCCAGGCAGGCAACTTTTGTTTTTTCGACGTCACCGCGACACCGGGAGGCACCGGAATGCCGGCGTTTGCCAGACATGTCTTCGCAGCAATCTTGTTGTCGGCGCGGAAACAGGCCCTGGCGTCGGAACCGACGATCCGCGCGCCATGGGCCTCTAGCAGCCATCTTACTGAGGAGCGTAAAAAACCGGACCCGTGAAAAGTGTCCGTATGGTCGATTGCGAGGTCGCAGGTTTGTGAGATTTCAGCGGCCCGGAGCTCGATCTGGGCCGAATCCACAAACAAAGTCTTATGACCGAGGGCATGAAGCCCTTTAGCAACCGCTTCCGCGCAGCCGCACGGAGCGCCGACCGTATGGATAACTGCAATCCGCATGATCATCAGAGGAGCATTATGTTCAATATCTTTGAAAAATGGCTTCGCTATGAACGCCCGGCCAGTGCTGCCGCAGCCCTGCGGGCGGCCAGGTGGACGGGATCCCACACGCTGGAGTAAGGCGGCGCATAACTGAGGTCAAGATTGATCATCTCCTCAACGCTGAATCCGGCGTGCAGGGCCGTTGCGAAAATATCGATCCGCTTGGCCGCCCCTTCCACGCCGACAATCTGGCCGCCCAGGAGCCTGCCGCTTCCCTTTTCGGCAAGCGCTTTCACCGTGATCTTCCCCGCGTTGGGGTAGTAGCTGGCGCGCGTCACACTTTCGATGCGTCCCGCCACATATTCCAGTCCGAGGGACTGGATCTCCTTTTCCTGGAGGCCCGTCCTGGCGACCTCGACGTCACAGATCTTGCTCACGGCGGTGCCCAGCACGCCCGGAAAAGTGGCATGCCCTCCGCCCAGGTTGATTCCAGCCACCCGGCCCTGCTTGTTGGCGATCGTTCCAAGGGCAATATGGACGGGACGGCGGCTCACAAGATGGAAAGATTCCGCACAGTCGCCAGCCGCCCAGACGCCCGGGATTTGCGTCTGCATGCGGTCACTGACCTTGATTGCCTTTCGCACGCCGAGGGGAACGCCTGCACGCCCGGCAAGCTCCGTGTTGGGACGAACGCCCAGCCCCAGAATCACGATGTCGGCCGGAATGGTCCGGCGATTCGTCACAACGGCCTGAACACGGCCGTCGGAAACCTCGGCGCCCTCAAAGGTCTCTTCCCGAAAAAGCCTTACACCGACCTTGATGAGCGCCTCGGAAACAAGAGCGCCCATGTCGGGATCGAGCGTGTTCATGACCTCGCCGGCCTGCTCCACCAGAGAGACATCGAGTCCCCTCATGATCAGCGCTTCCGCCATTTCAAGCCCGATATACCCGCCGCCGATCACAACGGCCTTCTGCGGCTTTTCCTCGTCCACGGCTCTGCGCACACGGATGCCGCTGGCCAGAGAATGCAGGCCGTAAATGCCGCGCGCGTCGGACCCGGGGACGCCGGGGCAGAAAGGAACCGCGCCTGTCGCGATCATCAGATGATCAAAGGCTTCCCACCATTCCGTCTTCTGTTCAAGCGACCGGACGAGGACCCGGCGGTTCCTCAGATCGATGTCGGTGACCTCGTGGAGGATCCGGGCGTCGATGCCGTAATCGTCCCGGAATTCTTCCGGTGTGACCGCGATGAGTTTGCGGATGTCGTCGACAACCTTGCCGTCATAGTAAGGAATGCTTCAGGCCGAGTAAGAGGTGTGGGGTCCTTTTTCAAAGGCGATGATATCCAGGTCCGGCCGGAGCCGTTTTGCCTGGGCCGCCGTACTCATGCCCGCCGCATCCCCGCCGATGATGACGAGTCGTTCCTTTGCCATATATCCTGCACCTTCTGACGGAAATTGGATGAAATCTCAGAAACACCGCAAACGGCTGATGGGCGATGATGGGAACTTCCACCGGCTCATTCTCCGAGACCTCCATGGAGAAAGACTTTCAGGAATTCCGGGCGCAGCGGTCGAGATGATGAACAACTCCCTACTTACGATGGGTTTTTATAGAATAGGGATGGGTCAGGTCAATCGCAACCCCCCACTTTTCTCCTTCCGGAATGACACGGACGACTTTCCCCATCAAGGCAATATTCCCACGATTTTCGAGGTTAATCGATATGTTTACCGTCTCGCCCATGGAAAGAGATCTTCCTGAAAGAAAAAAAAAGCCGCCCAGAGAGAAATCCACCAGATGAACGGCCTCCCCTTCAACGATGGCTTCGATCTGTGCCTCGCTGTCTCCGGTATAGCTTACCACATAGCGTTCATATTTACGGTTTCCACTCATTTAGGAGACTCCATCTTATTTTATTCCCCTGTGTCGTTTTAATCCGGGATTTCTTTTTTCCTGTTGGTAATATAATTGTATTTGACCTTTTGTGTCAATGCTTTCTTTTTTTTACCGTGGTGCCTGGCACAACGCCTTATCGTTGGAAGAGATAATATCCTGATATCTTTTACGGCTTGACGCTGACAAGCAGCGATATGTCCGCAGCCGCGACGGAATGCGTCAGGGCGCCCACGGAGATGTAGTCGACACCGGTCTCGGCGATCTGCCCGACATTGGCCAGTGTGACATTGCCGGAGGCTTCGACCGGGATCTTGCCGCCGATCAACCGGACGGCCTCGCTCATGGCCTCAGGCGTCATGTTGTCGAGCATGACGGCATCCGCGCCGGCTGCCAGGGCCTCGCGGACTTCGTCAATATTTTTGACCTCCACCTCGATCTTGAGCGTATGGGGAATTTTCCGGCGCGCACGCTCGATGGCGGGCGTGATGCCGCCCGCCGCCGTGATGTGGTTGTCCTTGATCAAAACGCCGTCATAGAGGGCAAAACGGTGATTCAGCCCGCCGCCGACGCGGACGGCGTATTTATCGAGGCTGCGGAGTCCCGGCACGGTCTTTCGCGTATCCAGAATCCGGGCGCGGGTTCCTGAGACCGCCGCCATATATTGCCGGGTCATCGTGGCGATCCCGCTCATTCTCTGCAGAAAATTAAGGGCCGTTCGTTCGGCAGTCAGGATACTCGCGAGCTTGCCGGACAGCTCGGCCAGGATCTCACGGCTTTTGATTGCACGGCCATCCTCAAGACAATGGGTAAATCGGATATCCGGATCCAGCAACAGAAAAGTTTGGCGGAATACATCGATCCCGGCAAGGACCATGTTTGTCTTGGCCACCGCCCGCGCCGTTCCGGATTCCTGCCCGGTAAGCACCGCTGCCGTCGTCACATCGCCTGCGCCGATATCCTCTTCGAGCGCGCAGCGGATCAACCGGTGGACCATATGCTCAGGGATCAAAGCGCCTCCAGCTTTTTGATAGCCGCTTCCAGGACATTGTGCTTTTCCAGCAGTTCCTGATATTTCTGCTCTTCCTTTTTGATCACGGCCTTGGCCGCTTTGGCCATGAAATCACGATTGGCCAGCTTGCGAGAGACCACGCTCAGATCCCGGACAACTTTGTTCATCTCTTTGTCCAGCCTTGCCTTCTCGGCAGCGACATCGATCATGCCCTCCATCAGGACAAAGACGCGCGCCGCGCCGACCACGCCGACAGCCGACCCTTTTGGCTCCTCCAGATTTACACCCACGGTTATCGTTTCGAGATTGCCCATATTGACAATGTAATCCCTGCCCTCATTGAGAACGGCCGCCAGGGCCTCATCGGGCGCCGAAACGACGACCTTGAGCTTTTTCGACGGAGCGATGTTCATTTCGCCGCGGATGTTCCGGATGCGTGTGATGCAATCCACGATCAGGCCCATCCGGCGTTCCGCGTCCTCATCCTCAAGCCCCCTGTCCGGTTCCGGATAGGAACTGACCATGATCGAGACGCCGTCCGCCACGACGGTCTGCCAGATCTCCTCGGTCAAAAACGGCATGAAGGGATGCAACAGCTTGAGAATCTGCCTGAGCGCTCTCAGCAAGGTATGCTGCGTCGCCCGCCGCCGGGCGGACGGGTCCCGGCCGTAGAGGACCGGTTTGATGAGTTCCAGGTACCAGTCGCAGAATTCGTGCCAGACAAACTGGTAGATGCTCCCGGTGGCCTCATTGAACCGGTATTCATCCAGGCCCCGGATCACCTCGTCGACGGTCCGGTTGAGCCGCGCCAGAATCCAGCGATCGGGAAGCGACAGATCGGCCTTGCCCGGCTCGCCCTGATCATCGGCGACGTAATCTTCCAGATTCATCACGGAAAATTTCGTGGCGTTCCAGATCTTGTTGACAAAAAACTTGTAGCCTTCGATGCGCTCCTCCGACATCCGCACATCGCGCCCCTGTGCCGTGAAGGCCGCCAGCGTAAAGCGGAACGGATCGGCGCCGTACTTGTCAATCATTTTAATGGGATCAATGATATTTCCCTTGGACTTGCTCATCTTGTCGCCCTGCTCGTCGCGAACCAGGGCGTGCAGATAAACATCCCGGAAAGGCACATCCTTCATGACGTAAATGCCCATCATCATCATGCGGGCCACCCAGAAAAAGAGGATGTCAAAGCCCGTAACCAGCAGTGACGTAGGATAGAAGGTCTTGAGTGCCGCCGTCTGATCCGGCCAGCCCAGCGTCGAAAAGGGCCACAGTGCCGAGCTGAACCACGTATCGAGGACGTCTTCATCCTGCCTCAGCCTGTCGTTCTGACAGCCCGAACAGCGATCGGGATCGACGGACGAAACAGTGACCTGCCCGCAGCCGTCGCAGTACCAGACGGGAATCCGGTGCCCCCACCAGATCTGCCGGGAAATGCACCAATCCCGGATGTTGCTCATCCATTCAAAATACGTCGCCTCCCACATGGAGGGGATGATGCGCGTCTGGCCCTTGATGACGGCGGCGGTGGCCGCTTTCGCCAGCGGCTGGATTTTCACGAACCACTGCTTGGAGACAAAGGGCTCCACGTCCGTTTTACAGCGGTAGCACTGGCCGAGGTTGCGGGTATAGGGTTCCACACCGACGAGATACCCCTGTTTTTCGAGATCACGGACGACATTTCCCCGGCACTCGTAGCGGTCCTGCCCCTGGTAGCGGCCACCGTTTTCATTAATGGCGGCGCTGCCGTCCATGATCTTGATGATTTCCAGGTTATGCCGGCCGGCAATGGCAAAGTCGTTGGGGTCGGAGGCCGGGGTAATTTTCACGGCGCCTGACCCGAAGTCCATGGTTACATAATCATCTGCAATCACGGGTATTTTTTTGTTGACAAGGGGAAGGATCACCTCTTTGCCGATCTTGTCAGTATAGCGGGGATCGTTCGGGTTCACGGCGACGGCCGTATCCCCGAGCATCGTTTCCGGCCGCGTGGTGGCAACGATAATGTCGCCGCTGCCGTCCGCATAGGGATAGCGGATGCTCCAGAGAAAACCCGGCTCCTGGGCGTATTCGACCTCGAGGTCCGAGATGGCCGTATGGCAGCGCGGACACCAGTTGACGATATAGTCCCCCTGGTAGATCAGGCCGTCATGGTAGAGCCGCACAAAAACCTCGCGGACGGCGCGGGAAAGACCTTCATCCATGGTAAAGCGTTCGCGGGACCAGTCGCAGGAGCAGCCCAGCCGCTTGAGCTGGTTGATGATGACCCCGCCGTATTTTTCCTTCCAGAGCCAGACACGTTCAATGAACTTCTCGCGGCCAAGGTCGTGCCTGGTGAGGCCCTCTTTGGCCAGTTCCTGTTCCACGACGTTCTGCGTGGCAATCCCGGCGTGATCCGTTCCC
>CAYXQK010000273.1:0-3360 GCA_964467445.1 uncultured Syntrophaceae bacterium | reverse complement strand
GTCCGGCCGAGGACGTCGCAGGTGTCGGCCGTGGCGACGTCGAACTCGACTTCGTCGTAGAAATCGTGCGGGTCGTCCTTCCGGACGTCCCGGGCCAGGCCCGAGGCCCGGGCCATCGGCCCGACGGCGCAGAGGGCCTTGGCTTGCTCCAGGGTCAGGCGGCCGACGCCGGCTAACCGGCCGACGAACGTCGGCTCCGAGGCCCCGACCTTGAAGTAATACTCGCTCCGGGTTTTGAGGACCTTCAAACCGTCGAGGATTTTTTGCCGCAGGGATTCATCGAGATCCCGGCGGACGCCGCCGAGGGTGTTGATGGCGTAGTGGACGCGGTTTCCGGAGATCATCTCCAGAAGGTCCATGACGACTTCCCGGTCTCGCCAGGTGTACATGAAGAACGTGTCGAATCCCGCCTCGTGGCCCGCGACGCCGAGCCAGAGGAGATGGCTGTGGATGCGCTCGAGCTCGGAGACGAGGTAGCGGAGGTAGACGCCGCGCCGGGGCGGCACGATTTCGAGGAGCTTTTCGGCTCCCTGGACAAAGCAGGTCGCGTGCGAGTGGGAGCAGAAGCCGCAGATCCGCTCGGTCAGGTAGATGTTCTGGATCCAGGATTTTTCCTCGGCCAGCTTCTCCACGCCGCGGTGGTTATAGCCCAGGCGGAGGTCGGCGTCCCGGATCACTTCGCCTTCGACCGTCAGGCGGATCGAGATGGGTTCCTTGAGGGCCGGGTGCTGGGGGCCGATGGGGATGTTGAACTTCATTTCTTTCCTCCGGGAATCACTTCGGCCGGCCGGTCGAACTTCCAGTCCTTGCGCAGGGGGAAGTTCCCCGCCGGCCAGTCGTCGGACATCAACATCGGCCGGGGGTCGGGAAGGGCGTCGACGACGATCCCGAACATGTCCTGCAGCTCCCGCTCGTAGAGGATCGCGCCCGGAATGACGCCGCAGACGGACGGCAGATGGGCGTCGGCCTTCGGGATACTCGTCCGGACGGTGATCGAGCCGGAGGTGTCCCCGAAATGATACAGGAGTTCGTACGTTTCGCCCTTGTCCACTCCGGAGATCGTGGAGATGTACCACTGGTCCATTTCGGCTTTCATCTTCGCAACCAGGGCGACGAGTTTCTCCGGGGCGACGGTGACGAAGATCCGGCGGGGGGAGGGGTTGGCGACGGCGGTCGCTTCGGCCATGCCCTTGAGCTTTTCGATTTTTTGTTCGTCGTTCATCGGATTTCTCTCAGAGGGTGTTGAGCAATTTGACGACGCCGTCGAGAATGGCGTCGGGGCGGACCGGGCACCCGGGGATATAGACGTTGACCGGGATGACTTGGTCCAGGCCGCCGCAGATGTTGTAAGCCCCGCGGTAGACGCATCCGGACATGGCGCAGGCCCCGACGGCGATGACGAATTTCGGGTCGGGCGTCTGATCGTAGATCCGGATGATCCGGTCCCGAAGCTGGCGGGTGACCGGGCCGGTGGCGATGATGACGTCGGCGTGGCGGGGGGTGGCCCGAAGCAGGACTCCCAGCCGCTCCACGTCGAAGCGAGGCGTGAGGGCGGCGACGACTTCGATGTCGCAGGCGTTGCAGGCGCCGGAATTGAGGTGAAGGATCCACGGCGATTTCTTCCGGGACCAGCGGATGACGCGTTCGAACATATCAGCTCCTTGTGATCAGGGCCAGGACGGAGAGGAAGACGACCGCCAAGTAGAGGACGGCGAACAGGGCGATCTTCCCGGCCGGGACCGTGGCGATGACGAGGGCGGCCACGTGCATGATGGTGAAGAACAGGGCGACGAAGAAGAAAAGCCGGTAGCCGAACTGAACCTTCGTCCCGGGCATGTCTTCGCCGCAGGCATAGGAGGTCAGTTTTCCGCCGGTGTTGTTCGGCTTGGGGGCCATGCGCTTGCCCAGGAGGTAGAGGAGGATGGCGGCGATGAGGATCAGGAAGAAGGCCACCGGGGGGGAGAGGAAAATAGACGTTCCGTTCATGGCCGTTATCCTTTCAGCCGGGTGAGCGAGCGGATATCGAGGCTCTGGTTGGTTCGGTAGAGATTGATGATGACGGCCAGGGCGACGGCCACCAAGCTGACCTCGATGACGATGTACGTCACGACCAGGCTCTGCGCCAGGAAGATGCTCCGGCGGGCCCAGCCGGTCGACAGGAGGATGAGGCTGACGCCCTTGCCGATGATCTCGATGCCGATAAAGAGCTTGATCAAGTTCCGCATCGTCAAGAGGCAGTACAGGCCGAGAAAGAACATCCCGGCGGCAAACAGGAGGTAAATCACCCACTCATTCATGATCATGATGGTCTCTCTTTCGGAACAAGGCCAGGACGGAAAGGACGCCCGCCAGGATGACGGCCAGCTGGCCGACCAGGTCGAACGACCGTTCCTTCCACAAGACCTCCCCGAATGTCCCCGCTTCGGCCGCTCCTTCCAGGGCCGGGATCCGGGCGAGGATCCCGCGCATGACGAAAAGGTCGATCAGGGCGAACACGATAAAAAACAGGGGGAAGATGATTTTGACGGTTTTCGATTCGCGGACGTCGTCGTCCTGCTTGGTCAGGGCGATGGTCAGCATGAAGAGGACGGTGATCAGCCCGGCGACGACCGAGATCTCGAAGACCCCGGCGTAGGGGGCGCCCATCCGGAAGAAGATGATGCCCAGGATCAGGCTGGACACGGCCAGGGCCACGGCCGCCTTGAGGAGGTCTTTGGCCAGGATGGCGAAGGCCGAGGCCGCAAGCAACGCGACGAGAAGAATGATTTGGAAGGTCATGGCTTAAAATCCCTTTGCCAAGGAGTCTGCGGCCGGCTGGATCCAGGTGGAAAACACGGTCGCAAACCACAGGCCCACGCCGATGACCAGCAGGGCCAGAAGGACCGAGGCGGCCGTCATCCAGAACGGGGCTTCCTTGACCTTCACCCATTGCTCGGACAGTTTTCCGAAGAAGGCCTTGCGCTGCATGATCAGGTAGTACCAGAGGGTCAGGACGCTGGCCAGGACGGCGATTACGGCCAGGGCCGCCTCGCCGGATTGGACCAGGGCGATGATGATGATCAGCTTGGACCAGAATCCGCCCAGCGGCGGCACACCCGAGATCGAGAGCGCGCCGATGAGATTGGTCCCGGCCGTCCAGGGCATCCGCTTAGCCAGACCGCCCATCTCTTCCAGGTTCCGGGTCCCGGTCGCTTGTTGGACCGAGCCGCTGGTGAGGAACAGAAGCCCTTTGGCCAGGGCGTGATTGAGCAGGTGGAAGAGGCCGCCGGCCACGCCCAGGGGCGTGCCGATCCCGATCCCCAGGACGACGTATCCGACCTGGCTGATCGAGGAATAGGCCAGCATCCGCTTCATATCGGA
>CAYXQK010000272.1:0-4614 GCA_964467445.1 uncultured Syntrophaceae bacterium | reverse complement strand
CCCGGATGTCCCCAGATCCGAGCGGACCATTTTCTGCACGCCGATGGAAAGGGCGATGGATAGATGATCGAATCCTTTGTCAACGCGGTAGGATATGGCCCGGTCCGTAAACAGGGAGGCGAAACATTTCTTGCAGGCTTCAAGCAGGGCTTCTTTCCCAGTCACGTTGAGATAGGTTTCCTGCTGTCCGGCGAAGCTCGCGTCAGGCAGGTCTTCCGCCGTGGCGGAGCTGCGCACGGCCACGTCTGTATCAGGTCCGTATTCCTCGCAGAGTTTGCCGTACGCCGCGATGATTTCATCTTCCAGGTCCTTTGGAAAAGGCGAATGATAGATGAGTGATCGAATCTGCCGGCCCCGGTTTTTCAGATTCTCCATGTCGTGGGTATCCAGATCCGAAAGAATCTTCTTCATCTGCTCGGCAATGCCGGATGACTTCAGGAGATAACGGTAAGCATTGGCTGTCACAGCGTAACCATCGGGGATTCGGACCCCTGCTGGAATCAATTCTCTCCTCATTTCACCGAGTGAAGCATTTTTGCCGCCCACCTGCGGAATGTCGGCCAGATCAAGTTCATCGAACCACAAAACCATTTTATCGTCTTTCATGAATATCTCCTCCTGCATGATTTGCTGTGATGGGCAATGTCGTTTGGAATTGAGCCAATTTCCTATCAAATCGGTCCATGCAAGTCAAATGGAAAGAATGTGATAATAGTGATAGCTTTGCACAACCGTTAAGATGGCTCGAGACCTTTGAAAAATGGCTTCGCCGCGTCTCAAAATCTTTTTCGCATAAAATATTATAAGGCTCAAATATGTTTGAAATCAATCAATTAGTCTAATTTTTGGAAATGCGAAAAATCTTTCATTCGCCGCTTGCGAACCATTTTTCACCGGTTATGCAAAGCTCTCGGCTCGTGGCAGGATGGGCTGGGTGGATGGGGAGATCGATGGAATAAAAAAAGGCCGGAAGTCTAAGCTTCCGGCCTTTGTAGGTTTATTTATCGTCTTCGTCCTCGTCCTCGTTAAAATAACCTTCCCCCTCGGAACCCTTCGGAACTTCCGCTTCGATGGAACGGGTGATTCCGCGGGCCAGAAGGGCCAGGATGAGGAACAGGATGATAACGGAGATCGTCAGAATCAGAATGATCGTCGTTGTCCACGCTTTTGCTTCTTTATCGATGTTTTTCGTCGTCGAGATAGCCAGTTCGTTGAATTTTTCCACATCAACGCCCATGCCGATCCATCCGAATCCCCCCGGCTCAGGCGTGTCTTTTGTAAAGAACCGGATAGGCGCATAGGCGACGAATTTTGTATGTCCCGCAAACTTGTACATTTTAATGCCTGATTTTCCAGCTGCCGCATCCTTGGCCACTTCCGGCAGGTTCGGGTCCATGAAGGAAAGGAGATTCAGATTCAGGATCTCTTCGCCTTTTTTGGTCAGTTCTGCCGAATTTGTCTGCGTAAGCGCGGGGACCGGCATTCCGTTGGCATGAAGCCCTCTGATATGGTAGTCGCTGGGATGAGAAATGACATACCCTTCGCGGTCGACCATGTAGGCATAATTTCCCGTCGCAGCATCCGCTTCAAAAACAGACGCTGCCTGCGTGGGAATGATATGATCCGTGTAACCGGCAAGGTGACTGCAATCCAGGGCCAGGCTGATGACCCCGGCAAATCCCTCTGGCCCGAACAGGGGTGTGGCAAATCGGACAATGCCCGCAAACCGCTTGCCTTTTTCGAACTCCGTCCGGTTCACATACCAGCCGGTGACCGGGGAGACATAGACCTCTCCCTTGTTCAGTTTTCGTGTCCTGGCAAAATAGTCTTCGTTTTTATAAGTTGTATTGGCCGGGGTGCTGACATTGACCAGTTTCGCACTGGGGACAATCTTCCCGTTGGAGACTTTGATCCTTTCATTGCCATTTTTATCAATGAGGGAGATTTCGGTGTAAAGAGGAGCCGAAACCTGGTGGATTTTGTCCTTTTCCTTGACCCAGATATTTTTCCTGTTTTCATTGACGAAGTTCCTGAATACGGGTTCAGACGCCGGAATAATCGTGGCAATCAGGATATCCTTCTTGCGTTCCGTAAGGAAATTGGCGACCTCGTCCGCCGTGTTCATGGCACGTACTTTGATTTCTTCCTGAGATTTCTGGTCAAGAGCAGTCACTGCTCGTTCTTTGACTGTAACCCCTAATTTAAAAATGCCGTTGGCGATCAGAATAGCCATCAGTGATAAGGGGATTACGATAAGCAGGAAGAAGACTCTCGCTACGGTGAATAACTGCTTACCTTTATTAGTTTCTGACATTCGCGTTTCCCCCTAACTGTTGTTATTTTGAAGTTAATATTTGATTCAAATTAACCCAAAAAATAACGCATGTAGGGATTTGCATACAGAAGGATCAACGAGACAACCAGCGCATAGATAGCGACGGATTCCGCCATGGCCATTCCCACCAGCATGACCGTCATGATCTTCCCCTGAACCCCGGGGTTTCTGCCAACTGCCGAACAGGCGCCGCTTGCCGCTGTTCCGATTCCCAAACCGGCCCCCACGGCCCCGACGCCGATGGCAAAACCCGCTGCAAGCATCGCTCCCACGGCAAAAAGAACCTTCGTATAGGATTCACCGGCTCCCGGAAGCACCTCAGCCGCGTAAACAAGGGGTGACGACACCAGTAAAACTCCCACTGTGACAAGAAGTTTTAACAATTCTTTACCAAATTTCCCTGACATCTTTCTTTCTCCTTTCCTGCTTGATTAAATTTTTCGCTCTCTCCAGTAACACAAAAACCATGACCGGGAAAGAGGAATTTTTCATGATTTGCGCGGTACATTTGCAACACATGTGCCACTTCTCTGACTCTGGCCTGTTATCGCGCTAACATCTTATAGCCGCGTGCCTATTTTCCTTGCAGGCGGAATATTTTTGTCTAGACGGGTGCTGATATCGTTTAACATCCCATTCAACAGGCGGGGGAAATTGAACAAAAAGTAAAATGACGCCATCAATTTAGAGGCCCATGAAATATTTTATATTGAAATTTTCTTGCGGGGTCGTTAGTATCGCCCTGCATTTCGCACCGGGTGGTCAAATACGCGGCTTGCGACGAACGTCTTTTTTGAAAAAAGGGGATCAAGTAATGCAGGAAATATTAACGGCGGTCACCTATCTTGTGGTATGGCTAATCTGTCAGCGGGTCATCGGCATTGAAAGCGGGTTAACAACCCTGCTGGTTTCGCTGGCGGCAGCCTTTTCCGTCTATGTCTTTTATGCCATTGTGAGTTATCAAATGAAGAAACGCAGAGGCGAGCTTCGGGAGTAGCTTCTTTACCGCTCGGGTGAAATCCCCATTTTCAACAGAACAAATTGTCCTTCAGGACAGGCGAACCGGAAGAGGTCCGGAAGAGGTATGGATCAAACCGGCAGTAAAAGCAGAAAAAGGCGTTGTAAATGAGGGCTTCCACCTGGGTGATGTTATTGTCGATTGTTGTCCTGATCCTTCTGGTCGTCCTGACCATCACTCATTCCTATGACAGGAACATTGCGGAACGTGATGCGCTGGTATTAGCGGTGGTCGTCGCCAGCTTGTCGCTCGCATACGCGGGTTGGCGGCAGATACGCATCAACCGGGAGTGGAGGCGCCTCCGTGAGAGTGAAACCTGGCAGGACAAGCTCTTCCGCGAAAAGAGTACCATCGAGGGCATCATCGAGGGATCGCCGATTCCGACGTTCGTGATCGGCAGGGATCATAAAATCATGTTCTGGAACAAGGCTTGCGCCGATCTCATGGGTTATGACGCTGGGGAGATGATCGGTACGGACAGGCAATATTTACCTTTTTATCAAGAAAAACGCCCGGTTATTGCTGATCTGATTGTGGACAACGATATTGAAGGACTGGAAAAGTATTACGGCAAGAAGCGTGTGCAGAAATCAGCCGTTGTCGAAGGCGCCTACGAGGCAAGGGATTATTATAAAAAGCTCGGCGGACGGAGCCGGTATCTCTATTTCCTGGCGGCGCCGATCCGTGATGAGAAGGGGGCGATCATTGCGGCCATAGAAACGCTTCAGGACGTGAGCCGGGAAGAGGAGATGGCCGCGAATCTCAAGGAGTATGCCGAAACCCTGCAGAACGAACTTTCGGAGAATGTCCGACTCAGGCAGGAGATTGAAGGGGTCTATAATTACCTGCGGTCGATCGTGGACAGCTCGCCGGACACCCTGTTTGACCTCAGCAGCGACGGCATCATCAACTATATCAGCGGTAATCTCCAAAAAGGAAAGGGTTTCATTTTCAGAGAAAGCAAAGGGAAGCCTTTTACGGAATTCGTGGCCCCCGAACATCGGACATTGGCCCTGGCGGTCTGGGAGGATGTGAAAAAAGGAATCTATCAGCCGTTTGAAATCGAAGCCACGGAAAAAGACGGGTCGAAAAGAAGCCTGCTGATCACTCCCCGGCCCATTGAGGGAACCGACCGTTATGTTTTTGTCCAGCGAGATATAACGGAGTTCAAAGATCTTGAAAAAAAATTCTATGAGAGTGAAAAACTGGCGGCCATCGGCCAGTTGTCAGCCGGGATCGCGCATGAGGTGCGCAACCCTCT
>CAYXQK010000271.1:0-4551 GCA_964467445.1 uncultured Syntrophaceae bacterium | reverse complement strand
CGTCAACGCCTTCGGCAGCATGAGCAGACAAAGGGTGCCGGCCGACCTTTCAAGCACGGGCAAAGCGATGACGGTGGAGCAATACGGCGTCAATTTCGGCATCAGTGCCTGGGAGATCGACTTCTTCGGCCGCATCCGCAGTCTGAAGGATCGGGCGCTCGAAGAATACCTTGCCACGGATCAGGCCCGACGCGGCGCGCAGATCTTGCTGGTTTCCACTGTGGCCAATGCTTACTTGACCCTCGCGGCGGATCGGGAAACCCTCAAACTGGCGTCGTCCACCCTTGCATCGCAGGAGGCCGCATACCGGTTGATCCGCAAACGTCAGGACGTCGGACTTGCCTCCGAACTGGATCTGCGTCGCGCGCAAAGCCAGATGGACGCCGCCCGGGGGGATGTCGCCCGATACACGCAACTGGTGGCCCAGGATGAGAACGCATTGAATCTTCTGATCGGATCTCCCCTGCCGGGTGAACTCCTGCCGACCGGGCTGGGCGCTGTCATTCCTCCAAAGGAGATTTCTCCCGGCGCGTCTTCAGATCTGCTTTTGCAGCGACCGGACGTCCTGATGGCGGAACATCGGCTCAGGGCGGCCAACGCCAATATCGGCGCCGCCCGTGCTGCTTTCTTTCCCCGTATTGCCCTGACCACCGTCATCGGAACGGCCAGCGCCGAACTGTCCGGACTCTTCAAATCCGGTTCAGATGTGTGGAGTTTTGCCCCGCAGATCGTGCTGCCGATTTTTGACGCCCGCACGTGGTCGGCCTATGACGCCACAAAGATAGACCGTGAAATCGCCGTGGCCCAATACGAGAAGGCGATCCAGACCGCCTTTCGGGAAGTGGCCGATGCGCTTGCCGTGCAGGGTACCGTGAATCAGCAGATCACGGCGCAACAATCACTGGTCGACGCTTTTGCAGAAACCTACCGCCTTTCCAACGTACGTTATACAAAGGGAATTGACAGCTACCTGAGCGTTCTGGATGCGCAACGCTCGGTCTATGCGGCACAACGGGGGCTGATCGTGCTTCACCTGTTCCGGCTTATCAATCAGGTGACATTCTATAAGGTTCTGGGCGGGGTTCAGGAGGCAATGCCCGGCAGCGAACCGCTGAATTGAGGAGGCCGAATCATGGATCTTGTTTTCATTGGAAACGATTTCTGATACAATCCCATGTCTGGCGTCACCTCGTGCTTGATGGGCTTTATTGGGGAACAAAGCACACATATCACACCTTGTGACGATATAATGCTAATAATTCAAATATGTTGCATATTATTTCGCTCCTGCGAAAGTTGAGATAATCATATTCAAATACTGTAAACCGGGAATAGAAAAACAATGAAAAGAAACGCAATCATCTTGATCAATGGTCTTCTCGTTCTGCTGTTATGGGCGAGTCCCTCGGGGGTTTTGGCACAGGAATACAGCCTTGACGATTTGTACCGGACGGCGCTGAAGGCGGCGGAGAAAATCAAGATTTCTGAAGAAAACATCGCCATCGCGGAGGCCGGAAAAAGCAAGGCGCTTTCCTATCTGTTGCCCAGGCTGACCACTTTTGCGAGCTTTACCGACTTCACGGAGGCCAAATACAGCGCTGCCAGCATCATCCCGATCCCCGGCGGCAATATTACCCTTCCCGGATCGTTGATTCAACCGCATGCGGCAGGGGCCTGGGGAATCAGACTGGACGAGAACCTGTCCCTGAGCGGCAGGGAATTCACCTCACTCCGGATTTCCAGAGAGAATCTTGAAAAGAACCGACTGGATACATACGCCGTCAAAGAAGACTATCTCCTCGCCGTTGCGTTTGCCTATTATAATGTTTTGAAGGCCGAAAAGAATCTGGACATCGCTGATGCCAATGTGGAGAGACTGTCAACATACCGGACGGCTGCCGATAAGCGGCTCCGGGTCGGCGAAGCGACCAAGACCGTTCTTCTGCGCGCCGAGGCGGAGTTATCCGGGGCGCTGTCCGATCGCATGATGGCCAAAAATAGCCTTGAACTCGCTATGGTGCAGTTAAAGCGGATCGTGGGGCTCAGGGACAATGTTCAGTTAAGGAAAGAGCCGCCCGCCAGTCGGGATGTCGCGCCTGTTGACACATTTTTAACGATGGCTCTGACGGAACGGTCTGATCTGAAGGGGCTGGAAATCCAGAAAAAGCTGGCGGAGCGACAGGTCCGGTACGCCAGTGGGGCGCACTGGCCCAGTCTTTCAGTCTCAGGCGTATATTCGGGCCTGGATCAATCGCCGGCTGCGGGAACGATCAACCGTGAAAGCATCTACGCCGGTGTTGCCCTGAATTTCCCCATTTTTGAAGGCGGATTGCGCATGGCCGAGGTGAAAGAAGCCCGGTCAAAGGAAAAGCAGAGCGGTTTTCTCTATGATGACCTGAAAAAAACAATCGAGATTGAAGTGCAGTCAGCCTACCTGGATCTCATGACCCAAAAGGCAACGCTGAAGTTTCTCGATGACCAACTTGTGTTTGCGAAGGATAATTACCAGGCCGTCACCCGGCAGTTTGAATTTGGCCTGGCGCAAAGTGTAGATGTAATGGATGCCAACACGCTTCTGGTGACAGCGGAGAGGAAAATCTCTGACGCCGGTTATAATTACCAGATGGCCGTCATGAGAATGAAAAAGGCAACGGGTGTGTTGCTCAAAGAGATATTGGCAAAAAACTGACTGGATTGATTTAAGGGAGGAATCATTTTCATGCGACAACAGCCGTCTTCAAGTCTATATCGTTGCCTATCCAGGCAGCATTCCAACACAGCGTTGATCCTGACTTCGTTTGCCCTGGTGTTTGTGATCCTGACCTTCACGGGATGTTTCAAAAAGGAAGAAAAGGCCGTAAAGGAGAAGGTGGTCAATGTGCGGGCGGCGCTGGTGGAGAAGCGATCCCTGAAACCCTTCATCGAATCGGTGGGTACCCTGAAACCCGATGAGGAGGTGGTGGTCAGCTCCGAGATCGACGGGATTCTTCGGGAACTCAAGGTTCAGGAAGGATCGGTTGTTTCGAAAGGGATGCTGCTGGCCCAGATCAACGACACGGATTACCGCCTGGAACTGAGCCGGGCCGAAGCGGCCCTGCGCCAGGTGAATGCAAGCCTGGCCAATGCTAAAGTCGAATTTGAGCGCAAGGAAGCCCTTTACAAGGAGGCGCTGGTCACCCGTCAGCAGTATGACGACATGGTCGCCCGGCGTTTGCTGGCCGAAGGCGAAGTGGACCGTTCCGGGGGGACCCTCGATCTGGCCCGGGAGAAACTGGCTAAAACAAAAATTCATGCACCCATCGCCGGCATCATCAGAGAAAAGAAGGTCACACCCGGCGACTATGTCCGGAACGGGACGCCGCTGCTTTATCTGACCCGGAACAATCCCATCAAGTTGAGCTTTACCGTTACAGAGAAGGATGTTGCCCGCCTGAAGCTGGGCCAGGAATGCCTTTTCAAGGTGGACGCCTTTCCCGAACGCGAGTTCAAAGGCAAGTTGAGCGTCATTTACCCCAACCTTGAGGAAAGAACCCGGTCTCTGCAGGTGGAGGCCCTTGTGCCGAATCCCCAGTTGCTGCTGAAGCCCGGCCTGTTTGCCCGCGTGACGCTCTACACCGGCGATGCCGTGGACAAGGCCATTGTGCCCGTCACGGCGCTCCTCTATGAGAATAACAAGATCAAGGTCTTTGTGGTTGAAGGCGACCAGGCGAAGGAACGGATTGTTCGGGTTGGCGGCAAATACGGCGAATACATGGAGATCGTCGAGGGGTTGAAGGGCGGCGAGCAGTTGGTCGTGGTGGGCCAGAACAACCTGGCGGAAGGGGTGAAAGTCAATGTGGCTCGCTGAGACCTCGATTAAACGCCCCGTTTTTGCGACGATGTTTATCGCCGCCCTGGTGGTGCTGGGGATTGTCAGCTATCCCGGGATCGGCGTGGACCTCTATCCCAAGATTGACTTCCCCATTGTCAACATCAATACACAGCTCAGGGGTGCGAGTCCTGAGATCATGGACATCGATGTCACCGACAAGATCGAGGAAGCCATCAGCACGATCAACGGGGTCAAAACGATTACGTCATCAAGTTTCGAGGGCGTTTCCATTGTAACCGTGGAATTCGAACTGGAGCGGAATATTGACCTTGCCGCCCAGGATATACGGGAAAAGGTCTCGTCGATCCGGTCCAAGCTGCCCACAGACATTCTGGAACCGGTGATCCAGAAGGTCGATCCCGACGCCACGCCTGTCTTGTGGGTCGCCGTGACCGGCCCCCAGTCGGTTCGAGACCTGTCCACCTATACCAACGAAATCTTGAAAGAACAACTGCAGCGGATCGAAGGCGTAGGTGCCCTGCGCATCGCCGGATTGCGACTGCGGCAGGGCCGGATCTGGCTGGACGCAGACAAGCTCCGGGCCTATCAGATCGCCCCCGGCGACGTTGCCCAGGCCCTGAGGCTTGAAAATGTCGAGATTCCCGGCGGCCGGATCGAGAGCGATACCAAGGAATATTCCATCAAAATCAAGGGGGAGTTCCCGCGGATTCAGGAATTCA
>CAYXQK010000270.1:0-2968 GCA_964467445.1 uncultured Syntrophaceae bacterium | reverse complement strand
CCGACTCCTGTCATGAACCCGCTGAATCGGAAACGCCCCGGTGTTTTTTTCCAAAGCCTCTTGATAATTAAACCCTTCCAGTAACTTTCTTTCGATCGGCGTACCCAGTGTCTTCTCGATATCCCGGATCGTCTCCTTATCTTCACGGGTTACCAGTGTAAAGGCCTCGCCCAAACGTTCGGCCCTGCCTGTCCGGCCAATCCGGTGAATGTAGCTGGTGGCCGAATCGGGAATGTCAAAATTGATGACATGGGAAATGGAAGCAATATCCAATCCTCGGGCTGCGATATCCGTTGCGACCAGGACTTTGATTTTTCCTGTCCGGAACTGGTCCATCGCCTGTTTGCGCTGGCTTTGAGATTTATTTGAATGCAGGGCCGAGGCGGCATAGCCCGCACGCTTTATTTTTTCCGTGACGCGATCCGCCCGGTGTTTTGTCCGGGTGAATACCAGGATGGAATGGACCGCCATCTCATCAAGGAGCCGCTGCAGCAGCCCGGGCTTTAAATGCTGCGGGACCGGGTAAAGCGTATGCGCAACGGTACTGGACGGCGCATCGATTCCCTTCGAAAATCGCTGCGGAGAGCGCATGGACTTTACTGCCAGTTGTTCCACGGCCGCATCGAATGTCGCCGAAAAGAGCAGCGTCTGCCTCTGGGAAGATACTTGCTTCATGATCTGCTGGATGGAAGGTAAAAAACCCATGTCCAGCATGCGATCCGCTTCATCGATCACGAGAACCTCAACCTGATCGAGTCTGGCGGTTCCCCGATTCAAATGATCCAGCAACCGGCCCGGACAGGCGACGATCACCTCAACGCCCTGCTGCAAAGCCTTTTCCTGCGGCTGCATCCCCACGCCGCCGTAAACCGTGGCCGATCGCAGGGACGTAAATTTCCCCAGCTCGCTGATCACTGTATGGATCTGTTCGGCCAGTTCGCGCGTCGGTGTGACAATCAGCGCACGCGTCGCCCTGCGACCACCCTGCTTTTTCATGGCGAGCAGGTTATGCAGGATCGGAAGTACAAAAGCGGCCGTTTTGCCTGTGCCGGTCGGAGCCGTTCCGATCACGTCACGCCCCGCCAGAATGGCGGGAATGGCGACAGCCTGGATCGGCGTCGCTTTCTCATACCCGGCCGCTTGAAGCCCTTGCCCAACACGGTCGTCTAACTTGAAACATTCAAAACTCATTTTCATCCTTTATGTTTACCAGCAGTTGAAAGATTTGAACCCATTTCGAACCGGCACGGCTGGTGAAGACAAGGCTTTTCACACGCTGGGTGAGCGCCTGAAAGACGGGTCGCGAACACGGCATTAAATTTGGATTCTGTTTAGATTAGCGGGATTTTCCTGCCGAAGTTTCTTGTCAAGAAAGGTGGGAAGGTCAATGACAAACGCTATCACGGGGGCTCTTGTACACGCCTGGCCAAAGAATAGCAAGAACTATTTTCAACTATTTTTGAGTACTTGCGAAAATTGTGCTGTTTTTCCTAAAACTGCCGGCATTGCTTTTCTTGTTGGCAGCCAAGCTTTGTAAATGCTAATTTCTTATCCCTCACCTATATATACTTTACCACAGATCTCCTTCCCCATACGACTCAGGAAGGTTCCATGTGGTGTTCTTCAATACCAACCGCCTCTCTGGATATTTTTTATCCAACTGGATACTGATAACTGAATACATCCTATCCGTTTTTAATGAAAAGAATCCAATTACAATAATGGATAATCACTATATGTGATTTAATATCAAATACTTATATTACTTTAATTTTTAGGTGTGCTTCTTGCTTATTATTAATGGAAACAAGTTGAAAACGGGAGTATAAAGGTCAGAGACACATTTGCCGAAGCAAAAAAGGAGGTGGAATATGAAGAAAGTTGCCTGCACGATTCTTATTCTCACAATGGCCCTCTTTCTCATAAGCCCATTGTCCAGTGAAGCAAGGGGCGGTCATGGAGGCGGCCATGTTGGTTGGTGGGTGCCTTGGGCGGTAATAGGCGGTGCAGCAGTTCTGGCGGCGCCTTATTATTATGCACCTCCAACGGTGATCATCCGTGAACAGCCTCCGGTGTATTTTCAACCAGCGCAATCTGTAACGCCACCATCGACTGAAAGTGAAAGAATCTTTGTCTATCCCCGACAAAGCCAGAGTGAAGAGCTACAGGCGAAGGATCGTTACGAATGCCACTATTGGGCTGCGAGTCAGATATGGCGAGAGCCCAGGAAAGTCAGTATAGAGGAGTGGAATTTGATTATCAAATCCATGCCGGAATCCCAACGTGCAGACTATCTACGTGCGCAGAGTGCCTGTCTTGATGGTCGAGGGTACACCGTGAAGTAGCCGTTGTCATGCCTCCGGGATAAAGAGACAGATGTGTCTGCCAATAGCCTTTGATAAGAGATTGCTTCAGAAAGAATGAGGTCTGCGAGAATCTTCGGAGTACTCCCCTATGGAGTTGTGCTATGGATGGAATGGATCGCCGCCGTGTGTTTGCACACAACTTTTTCTACCGGAGCAACAGGTGTCCACCAGCAATCCTCAAATAAACATGAGGAAGGAATTGAGAGTATGAATAAGATCGGCATAAAAGGCTTTCTGCTTATTATTTTTATTGTGTGCCTTTCGGCTCTCCTGTCAATTCAGGCCAGAGAGAGTAATGCTTCCCCCGCATACTTATACACGGATCAGGAGCTTGATAACCTCCTTGCACCCATTGCTCTCTACCCGGACCCTCTGCTGGCCCAGATGCTGACAGCCTCGACGTATCCGGCAGAAATTGCCGATGCGGAAGGATGGCTGCATAGCGGCGGTACTCTGTCAAGTACTGACAGGCAGAACTGGGATGAGTCCGTCAAGGCAATTGCCCACTATCCGAGCATTCTGAAAATGATGGCTGGGAATATCTATTGGACAGCAGATTTGGGAGATGCCTTTCTCAACCAGCCGGAAGAAGTAACAAGGTC
>CAYXQK010000269.1:0-2524 GCA_964467445.1 uncultured Syntrophaceae bacterium | reverse complement strand
AAGGCGTTCTGGCGGGTTATCCCACGGTAGACATGAAAGTCTCGCTGGTGGATGGTTCCTACCATACGGTCGATTCATCGGAAATGGCCTTCAAGATTGCAGGCTCCATGGGATATAAAAAGGGCGTGCTGGCCTGTCAGCCGACCTTGTTGGAGCCCATTGTAATGATTGATATCGAAATCCCCGATGAATACATGGGCGATGTCATGGGCGATCTGAACAGCCGGCGGGGGCGCGTCCAGGGCATGGATACCAAAGGAACCCATCAGATCGTCAAGGGCCAGGTGCCGTTGGCCGAAATTCTGAAATATGCGCCGGATCTGCGATCCATGACAAGCGGCCGGGGAACGTTCACCTATACCCACTCCCATTACGAGGAAGTGCCGCCGTTTATCGCCGAGAAAATTATTGCGGCGTATAAGGCCAAAAAGGAAGAGGATTGACGCAACCGCCCCATTCCCGGAGAGAAGCACAGAATGATTATCCAGGCCGGCGTTATTACTGTCAGTGATAAGGGTTCAGCGGGCCAGCGGGAAGATCAGAGCGGTCCGGAAGTTGAAAGGATGCTCAAAACCGTCGGGATTGAAGTGACCCGACGAGTCGTCATCCCTGATGAAATTCATCAGATCCGGGACGCCCTCGTCGATTTCGCCGATCATCAGAAGATCGATCTGATCGTTACCACGGGGGGCACCGGCGTTGCGCCGCGCGATCTGACGCCGGATGCGACCCTCGGCGTCATCGACAAAGAAGTTCCCGGGATGGCGGAGGCCATGCGCCGGGAGAGCCATAAAATCACCCCCCATGCCCTGATCTCCAGGGCTATCGTCGGAATCAGAGGCCGGACGCTGATCGTGAATCTGCCGGGCAGCCCCCGCAGCGTGCGTGAAAACCTTGCTGTCATCCTGCCGACATTGTTTCATGCGATCGAAAAAATCAAGGGAGATCCAAAGGAGTGTGCTGTCTGAAAAACGGGGTGGCCATTTTTCGATGGGCGCCGGACCAGTAAATTTTACCGCAGTCCGGGCGCCTTCGGAACGGACCGGAATGCAGACAACCCCTTTCAGGAATTCGATGAATCGGTTTCCGCCGGCTTTCGATACTGGGGGTCTTCGATGATGGACGGCGACTCATTCGCCCTCAAATCCCGCCTTAGTTCCCGGATGGTTTTATTCAATTTATTGATCGTTCGTGAGAGCCGGAAACGCTCGACAATCCCCATAAAGCCGGCAAAGATGATGCCTGCAAGAAAGGTGACAAACAGCAGCATGAACGTTTGCATGGTAATGTGATAGTTCAGGTACTGCAGCGTGACATCGGCGGTATTTTCCAGGGAAAAGGTAATGATAAAAAGCATGATGAGCATCACGATAATCGTATAGACAATATTCATCTCAATCCTCCCGCTGGGATTTCCGGAAACAGGGCAGGAGGCGGTCCCGGGTTGCGAAGAGATCCTCCGGGATTACGCGTATTTTCCCCACCGTGCTCATGAAGTTGGTATCTCCGCCCCATCGGGGAATCACATGGGCATGCAGATGATCGTCAATGCCCGCACCGGCCGCCTTTCCCAGATTCATGCCGATGTTGAAACCGTGAGGCTGCATCGCTTCCTTCAACGACCTGACGGAAAGCTCAATCAGGTCAAACATCTCTATCTTTTCAGCCACTTGCAGATCTTCAATCTCGCTCAGGTGGCGATAGGGAATAATCATGAGATGACCGCTGATATAGGGATAGAGGTTCATCATCACGAACACCGTTTTCCCCTCATACAGGATATAATCGTCCTGACGGATGGAATCCCTGCAGAAAACACATCCGTCGGGTTTACAGCCTGTTATGTAAGTCATGCGCCAGGGCGCATAAATGGATTGCATCATTCCCTCCGCTCGGACGACGACCGGACCCCAACGTTCCGGCCCCAAACCGCGTACCACGTATCACGAGGCATCGCAAAAAAACAAGATTTTTTTCAAATGATGTCCGGATATCATTATGGGAATGCCAGTGCTTGAACAAAAAACGGATCAATTTTGCTCCATCCGATTGATGCGTACCTCCTTGTCGATAAAGAGCATCAAGGACAAGATACGCGTCGGGGCAGGTTAATGAAGACGGTTTGAAAGTGACAATTTTGGTTATCACAAGGTACCTTATTGAATACCGGCGAGATGTGGCATTATTGGATGATGATCGGGGGCATTTCTTGCTTCCTGATGATGTAGCAGCCAGCATTTTTTGTGGATATGCGTCCTTTCAAGTGGTTATCAACAAAATATTTCCTTGACTTCTCAACTCATTAGGGCCACAAAGTGACACATCGAAAGAGGCATAGTCAATCGGTTAACAACCAATTTGAACCCTTTTAATAAAAGGGTGATGCCATGAAGAGATTATTGAAACCCTGTTTCTGAAAAGAGGCGGGGTTTTGTATTTTTATCAAGGAGGCATCATGAAAAAAATTGTTTTGACGATTGTTGTCATTTTGCTTCTGCTGGCCGCTTATCTGACGTTATGGCCG
>CAYXQK010000268.1:0-6135 GCA_964467445.1 uncultured Syntrophaceae bacterium | reverse complement strand
GGCCGATCTCGCCATCCACGGGGTGATGCGCCCTGAACCAGGCCCCCCGCTGCCGAATATGGGGGTCCTGCAGGGCCTCCTCGAGCGTATTGACCGGTGTGACGCAGGTATCGTATCGCGCCAGCAGATCCATCCATTCCTTCCGCGTCTTTTGCCGCATAATCCGCTTCACCTCGGCGATCAACGTTTCCTGTTGCGAGCCCGTCACGAACTGATCGGGGATGAAATCCTCCCGCTCGATGGCGCGGCAGAAACCCTGCCAGAATTTCTCTTCAAGACATCCGAGCGCCAGATATTTCCCGTCGCCTGCTTGATAGACGTGATAAAAGGCGTAGCCGCCGCCCACGAAGGTTTCTCCGCGTTTCGGCAGGATGCCCGTCGCCAGATAGGTGGACATGACCAGTCCCAAAAACGGGGTCAGACCGTCCAGAAGCGCCGCATCGATATGCTCCCCGCGGCCCGTGCGTTCACGTTTGAGCAGGGCCGCCAGAATGCCGATGACGGCGTTCAAGCCGCCGCCGGCGCCGGCGAACTGGACGCCGGGGCTCACGGGCGGACCGTCCTTTTCGCCCAGCAGGTCGAGGATTCCCGACAGGCCCAGCAGGTTGATGTCGTGAGAGGGACGATCCCGGTAAGGTCCGTCCTGTCCGAAGCCGGTCAGCGAACAGTGGATGAGCCGCGGATGGATCTCCTTCAACGCGTCATACCCCAGACCGATGCGTTCCATCCCTCCCGGACGAAAAGAGTCGATCAAAACGTCGGCTTTTGGAAGCATCCTCAAGAAGATATCGCGGCCGGCAGGATCCTGCAGGTCCAGGGCCATGGCCCGCTTGTTGCGGTTGACGATATGAAAATAGCTGCCGAGCGTTTTCACGAGGGGGGGCATCTTGCGGAATCCGTCTGGTCCCCGCGGATTTTCGATCTTCAGGACATCGGCGCCAAGGTCTGCCAGCATCTGGCTGCACAGCGATCCGGGCAACAGTGAGGACAAGTCGAACACCCGCAGGCCGTCTAAAGGCAAAGTCATCGTTGGGTCTCCTTTCATGCCGCGCAACCTTGCCATTGTTCGCTGGTTGCTGCAAGCGGAAAAACAAGAAAGTCGTTGCCGAATGAGAGATCTTTGCATAACCGGTGAAAAATGGTTCGCAAGCGGCGAATCAAAGATTTTTCGCATTTCCAGAAATTAGATTAATTTATTGATTTCAATCATATTTAAGTATTGTCACCTCTTTAGCGAAAAAGATTTTGAGCCGCGGCGAAGCCATTTTTCAAAGGTCTCAATGAGTATAATCAGGGAACGATGCAGCGCATGGCGCGCAGCGTGATATGGGCTTGAGGAGAGTTGCTTTGCGTGATATAGGGGGCATCGTTTCAGATAAGCCAGGCTTGACGACAATAAGGATAGGCCTGGTTTTAGAAAAGGAGCCCGAACGATGGCGAAAATCACGCTCAATCCATGTCCGAAAGTTTACATTCTGGAAACCCACCGCTCCAAATCGCCTGCAGATACGCTTCGCTTCATTGACGGCATGAAGGAAACACTGGGGATGAAGTCCTTCCGGGATGCAACTTCTCTTGATCGCATCGGCCTTCCCGTTTTTACCTGCTACCGGATCCGGCCCGATCAATCAAAGACCTGGCACACCGGCAAGGGGTTCACGGCCGTTCAGGCCCAGGTTTCGCTGACCATGGAAGGGATCGAACGCTACTGCTCCGAATTCAGGGATGAATACCGCAGTCGCCTCGTTCTGGACAGCTACAAAAACCTGAAGAAAAAGCGCCGCGCTGTTCTTGATCCTGCTGCACTGATCCTACCCCAGTTCAGCCAATACGCTCCGGATGACGTTTTTCACTGGGTCGGCGGATATGACCTGATCGGCCGCGAGGAAATTCTGGCGCCCGCCTGCGCGGTTTATCACCCTTTCAATCTGGACGACAAACCTGTAATCAATACGCACACGGACGGGATCGCCTCCGGAAATACGATGGAGGAGGCCGTCTTTCACGGGCTCATGGAGGTCATCGAAAGGGACGCCTGGAGCATCGCCAAATTTTCCGGCGACGCCTGCGACGCCATTGCCATTGAAGCTCGACCGGAAAATCAGTTCCTGCTGGATATTGTCGACAAATTCAACCGGGCCAATATTGAAATCGTAGCCAAGGATATGACCTCGGACATCGGAATTCCGGTGATTGCAGCCTTTTCCCAGGATCTGGAACGGGAGAGCATGATTCCCATCGACGGTTTCGGCGCCCATCTGGATCCCAAGGTGGCCATGGCTCGCGCCCTGACGGAAGTGGCAACGACCCGCGCCCTGTTCATTCAGAAGTACGGATTCGAGGGACTCCGGGAAGAGCTTCCGGCCTATTACTTCATGGACAGCGCGGGGGAGGACTTCCGGTTCTACGCCCATGCGGAAAAAGCCCTCGCAGACTTGGAAGTCGGTTATCATGACGACCTGCTCGAGGACATCAATAAGTCGGCCGGCATCCTGCAATCCCGAGGCTACAAACGTTTGATCGTGATCGATCTGACGCGGCCCGACGTCGGCCTTCCCACCGTGCGCATCATCGTGCCGGGCATGGAGGCCTTCTGTTTTGACAAGACAAGAAAGGGTCCGAGGCTTTTTCGCAGCCGCAACTGAAGGGGGACCATCATGCTGCCGGAAAACGAAACAAGACAACGGGCGGAATACTGCTATCTGGTGTTTCTGCAACTGAACCGCCTCCGGGACAACATGCAGGTGGCCCCGGAGCGATATCTCGATTACCTGGGACGTTCGACCCTTCGGCTGGCCGAAGATGAGTTTATCCGGTCCATCGTAGAGGAAGAACTCAAAATGGGCAGCCATGACGGCGGACTGGGGTATCTGATCGCTCTTTTTGAAGGATTCGCGCATGCCTATAGTGAAGTGCTTGAGATTCCGCTGGAAGAAATCCGGGATAGCCTTCCTGTTGATTTGCGGGAAAAGTTAGCTGCCGAAATGGAGAGAAAATTGAGAAAATCAAGAAAAAAACAAGCATGATCATGCCATTGAGAGGGCTTTGTATTTTTTTTATTTTTGCTTGACAGGTCAGGCGGGATTAACTATAGGACAGCCTGGGTTATTCGCACCACGGCAAAAGATTGTTTTTCGGAATTCAAAGCCTATTTCCATAACCAGCGACCAATGGTTTGATAGGGGGCGGCAGTACCTGCCCACTTGCTTTATCTGATCAATCTCACAGGAGCGGTCATTACTGGCCCTCACTCGATTGCAGGTATGATGCGACGGAATTCATCTCTCACGAAAACAACGGCATTCAGATTGTCCCTTTTCATTTCATCTCCCGGATTTAATCGTTTTTTCATACAACAAACGCAAGATTCTGCCCCATTGCTTGCGGAAAGAAGGCTTTGATCCTGTCATCATGACCCACGAACAGCTACGCAATGATTCGCAAGGACACGATAACTAAAGAAAGGAAAGGGGGTGACACACTCACAGCTCAAATTGTTTCCTTAATTGCTTTAAGGGGTAATAAAATTATCAAAGGAGGGAATTATGCCAAGAATTCGTTCAAAGGCCAAAAAAGCCGAAATCTTGACCCTCGAAGGGGCGGTCAAGAAATACATGCATGACGGGATCCAGGTTGCCTTCAGCGGGTTTACCGGTTTCAACAGAAACCCCTTTGCCTTTGCCTGGGAGACGGTCAGGCAGGGAATCAAGGACCTTCATGTCGTTGATCGTCACGGCAGCTAGTGCACCTGGCTTCTGAACGCCGTCAACGCAATCAAGATCTATGAAACGAACTGGATGGGCTGGGGCGAAATGGCCGGTAAGATCGACATCAACCTCGAAAGAAACTATAAAGCGGGCAAGATGATCCTTGAAGACTACTCCCACGGCGCTCAGGCCATGCGGTTTCTGGCCGGCGCGATCGGTGCGGCTTTCATTCCCTATAACGCACCGCTGGGATCAGACCTCTACAATCCCGAGTATGACGCCCTCGGGAAGGCCGGACTCAGAGACGGTAAAAACCCGAGAATCGCCAAGAAAAAATTCATCCAGATCGAAGAGCCCTTCTGGGGCGATGGCCAGGTCGTCATGCTGCCCGCTGCGCGGCCGGAACTGGCCGTTATCCATGTCGCCCAGGCCGGCGACAAAGGAACCGCCAAATGGCGCGGCGTCGGAACCATCGACAAGGAAATTTCCTTTGCCTGTGACAAGGTGGTCATCATCGCCGAAGAAATCGTACCCGAAGCCGAAATGCGGAAGTATCCCGAGAACAACCAGATCCCCTTCTTCACGGTGGATGCCATCGTCGAGTGCCCCTGGGGCGCCTTCCCGAGTTCCGTCCCTTTCTACTATGACTACGATGCACCCTTCATGCGGAGCATGGATGCCGCTTCCCGAAATCCCGACGAGCTCAAGAAATGGCTCGACGAATGGGTCTATGGTCCGAAGAGCTGGGAAGACTTTGTCATCAAACTCGGCGCCAAAAAACTTCTGGATCTGCGGGCGGACAGCGTCACCGGGTACAGCACCCGGATGATGAGAGGCAAAAAACCAGCGCCCAGGATGAAGATGCCCTTATCCGTGGCAAGAAGCGGTTATTAATGAAAGGGGGGAAAAGAATATGGCTAAAACAATAGAAGAATTGATCGACTTGATCGACAAGATTCCTCATGAACCGGCCAAGGTCGGTGAATTTATCCTGCCGGAGCTGATGGCCATTGCGATTGCCCATGAGGTCCGCAACGACGACATCGTCTTTGCGGGGACAGGCCTTCCCATGGTGGGAATTATGGCGGCTAACTTAACGAATGCACCCAATGCAACCCTGATTTACGAATCCGGGATCTGTGACGGCAAGACCATGCACGTTCCCATGTCGGTCTGCGATCAGCGGGCCGCAAACATGAGCTCCACGCTGGGTGGCCTCGTGGACACCTTCGGCTATTACCTCCAGCAGGGATTTGTGACGCTGGGATTCCTGGGCGGCGCAGCAATTGACAAATACGGCGGCGTCAACGTGACCTCTGTCGGCGACTATTATAAACCGTCTCACCGCTTCACCGGGTCCGGCGGCAACTCAGACATCGGAACCATGGCGCATCGGACGGCCTACATCATTCTTCAGGAGAAGAGGAGATTCCTCGAAAGAAATGAATATACCACGACGCCGGGCTGGTGGTGCTGGGACTTCAAGGCGGACGGCAAAAAGGAATGGAAGCCCAAAAAGGAAGTGTGGAAAGGCACGGCCTATGCCAACAACGGTCCCTGTGGCGTCGTGACCAATATGGGCGTTTACCGTTTCGACGATAACGGGGTCATCTATCTGGAAACGCATCACCCGGGCGTAACCGTGGAACAGGTCAAGGAGAACTGCGGCTTCGATCTGAACGTCTCCAAAGTCAAGGGTGAGACGGCCCGTCCGACCTATCAGGAACTCTTCGTGCTGCGGGAATTCGTGGATCCCGAATTGATCTTCCTGCCCGCGAAAACGGAGTATCCTGCGGTCATTCAGGAGATCATCGACAAATAACCATAATGTTCAGCGAAAGAGGGGAATGCGACCGTTCCCCTCTTTCACATTTTTTATCTGTTGACATCGAGGGTGAATGATGGGATTCGCCCCCGATGTGAGCGGTTAAAGGGCTTCGGGATCGAATTTATGCGTGGAGCCGAAATTTTATAGAAAGAGGGGGGAAACATGAATTTAGACTTAACAGAAGACCAAAAAATGATTCAGGATACGGCAAGAAACTTTGCCAAAAGCGAACTGGAACCTGTCGCCGCGAAAATGGATGAACAGGAAGATCGTCCCACCTTCCTGAAGAACCTCAGGAAACTGGCCGAACTGGGCCTGATGGGCATCAATGTCAATGCCGAATACGGCGGATCGGAAGCGGGCGTCGTCGCCTTCAGCATCGCCGTGACCGAAATCGCCCGGGCCTGTGCCTCCACGGCCGTAACCATGTCCGTGAATAATATGGTCTGTGAAGTCATTCAGGCCATCGGTTCGGAAGAACAGAAAAAAGCCTATATTTCGAAGATCTGTTCCGGCGAGTACTATGCCGGCGGTTTTGGCTTGACGGAAACAACGGCCGGTTCCGATCCGGCGGGAATGCGCTGCACGGCCGTTCTGGAC
>CAYXQK010000267.1:0-6134 GCA_964467445.1 uncultured Syntrophaceae bacterium | reverse complement strand
CCTTTGACTCCCGGATACGTGAGCCCCCGGTTCATGTCCGATATCAGTTGCAGGGTATGGATGGGATCCAGGTCAAAAACCGGGGCAGATCTCCCAAGGTAGCCGGATACAGGGTAATCGCCGCTCATAACCAGGAGGTTTCTGACACCTGTCCGATCCAAGGCATAAAGTTGGCTTTCGATTTGACTGCGGTTCTTGTCTTTGCAGGTAAAATGGACGAGTGGTTCAATGCCCAGTTTTACAATTTCGCTGCCTATGAAATCGGCAGACATGGCGGGGCTTCCTCCGGGATTGTCTGTAACGGTCAGGGCATGGATCTTTACTCCGTGAGCGGCCTGTTTGGCCAGGGACATGGCCTTTTCCTGGGCCGCTTCTCTTGCACCCCTTCCCGGCACCAGTTCCCACGTGACCGGGAACACGGCGGGATTCAATAAAGATGCTTTAAAACAATTTTCCTGCATGGATATCCTCAGTTAACTTTTTCTGCAGAGAAAATGGCATTATCGAAAGTACTTGTTCATTCAGGCGCTAACAGATTATCTGAAAGCGAGGCCATCCGTCAGTTCCAAGAGGGTTTTTCTGGTGGAGAAAGGTCCCGTCACGGGGCGCCCCATCTCCATTCGTGGCATTCAAAAGCGTAGGGAATATTACGCCCGCAAATCAATTTTCCGGCTCGATAATTTTTTCCGTACCGGCCTCTGATGAACATGAAAAATATCGCCCAATTATTTTGCGGGAAAATGTCATTAAGCACAGCGTTTGTCAATCATTTATTCCTTGCGAAGCTTGAAATAGCTTTGCAGGTCTGATACAATATATCTAATTATATTTGGAAATCAACGATTATGGCAAGGTTAAAACGCATTATTCCCATGCTGGTATTGCTTCTTGTGGGGTCTTGGGCCGCAGAGGCGAACGCCATGAATAACATCCTGAATGTCAGGCACTGGGTCGCTCCGGACCACACGAGGATCGTCATTGATACCAGTGAAGTTCCTGATTACACGGTCGAAAAAAACAAGGAATATGTCCGGATCGACTTTAAAAACACCCTTTATCCGAAAGACCTTCCGGAAAAATCCGTTCTCAACAAGCCCGGAGTGACGGTTGTTTCCATGACACGTCTTTCCGAGGAAAGCGTCAGGATTGAAATATCGTTGGCCAATCATGTGGATACCAATGTATTCAAGCTCTCAAAAATAGAAGAAAAACCGGATCGGGTGGTGATCGATATTGAACTTCCCGAAATTGAAAAGAAAGAAACAACAAAACGGGAGCAGGTCAAAATAGAAAGGAAGGAATGGATTGTTGTCATCGATCCCGGTCATGGCGGTGAAGATCCGGGGGCTGTCGGCCGCGGGGGCACCCAGGAAAAAGATGTCGTCCTGAGAGTCAGCAGGATGTTAAAAGACAATCTCGATAAACGGGGGGGCTATCGCGCCTTTCTGACCCGAAACGGTGACTACTATGTGCCTTTCAACAAGCGGTTGAAAATTGCCCGGGAATATGGTGCGGATCTTTTTCTGAGTATCCATGCGGATGCGGCCCGCAACCGCGATGCGCATGGCGCATCCGTTTACTGCCTCTCCCCCAGCGGCGCCAGTACGGAAGCAGCAAGACTGCTGGCCATGAATGAGAATCTTGCCGATATCATGGGCGGCTCTCCCAACGGGGAAAATAGTGACGCCTCGGATCCCATTGTGCTGAATATGTTTCAAACCAACACCATCAACACGTCGAGGATTTATGGAGGCAGCATGCTCAGCAAATTGAGTCGCGTGTCTCCATTGAAGTTTGACGCTGTTCAGGGCGCCCCCTTTCGCGTGCTGAAACTGCCTCAAATCCCGTCTCTGCTGGTGGAGACAGGCTATATCTCCAATAAAAAAGAAGAAAAGCTCCTTCGCAGCAGTCGACATCAGGCCAGAATTGCCAATGTCCTGGCAAACGCGGTTGCGGAGGTACTGCCTGCGAAACCGGCACTCAGGCCGGCGCCGGACGTTGTTGTGACGAAAAAGGAGCCCGAATCCATACAAAAGGGAGTGACGGGGGATCGACCGGAGACGGGAATAAAGAAGGCAGTCGTGGTTAAAGAAACGGAGGTCAGAGAGGTACAATATCAATCCTACACGGTCAAACGCGGCGATACGCTTGAAAAGATTGCAAAAAAACATAATACAACGCTGGCGGCCCTGTTGAAATTAAATCAAATGAAACTGAAGGATCCGCTTCTTGCCGGACGCATGATTAAAATCAAGGAAAAGCCCGCAGGAAAGGAAACGAGGGCGACTTTGAAAAAGGGTGCCCCCGCACGAGCGGAAAAGGAAAAATTTACCTTCTACAGGGTGAAAAAAGGCGAGACACTTGAAATCATTGCCCGGCGCAGCGGCACGACCATCAGCCAGTTGAGGCAGTTGAATCGCATGAAACCCTCGGATCCCTTGCTGGCTGACCAGAAATTGAAATTGCCATTAGAGTCGTCCCTGTAATTGAAGAAACAGGTGTCGTGACTCAAGCAGGAATCAAGGGCTTTAATCGCTGCTTTTGTTCCCGTCGCCGTTGCTCGGAAAGCAGGCATCCCTCCAGGCAGTTGCCTTCACAGTCCCCGTCGCAGGGCTCGATATGGATCATAACGCTCGTTGATGGAAACTGTTTTTCGATGTCCAAAGACAGGTCTTCCGTAATGGCGTGCGAGATCTGGACCGACATTTCGGGGTCTACCTTCAGATGAAACTCGACAAAGCGGAAATGACCGGACTTGCGGGTCCGCAACTGGTGGAACCCGTGAATAACGGGCTGGTAGTGCAAAATCTGATAGCGGATCCAGGCCTCTTCCTCAGGAGGGAGCGTGGCGTCCAGAAGGCCTTTTGACGACCGCATGGTCAGATCGTAGGCGACCTTGATGATCAGCGCCGCGACGGCGATAGCGGCGACCGGGTCAAGCCAGTCCAGATCCAGCCCCGGGAAAAACGCCTGACCCGACCAGATCAGTGCGAGGCTGACCATGACGCCTGCGGAAGTATAGACGTCCGTACGGAGATGCAACGCATCGGCCTCAAGGGCGATGGAGTCCGTTTCTTCCGCGACCTTGAAGAGCATTTTTGATACAAAATAATTTAAAATCACTGACACCGTCATGACGCCTACGCCCCATCCCAATGTACCGAGGGGCTCTGGGTTCATGAGCTTCTGAACGGCTTCAAAGACAATCCAGCCGGCAGCCACAAAAATGAGCAGCGCCTCAATGGTGCCGGAGATATTTTCGATCTTTCCGTGGCCGAAAGGGTGTTGCCTGTCGGGCGGGATGCTTGAGGTCTTTACCGAAAAAAGGGCGATGATGGCCGCTATCAGATCAACGCCGGAGTGAATCGCTTCAGAAATGATCGAGATCGACCCGATCAGCAGACCCGCGACAAGCTTCATGACCACGAGGGATGTGTTCGAGATCACGGATAGCGTTGCAACGCGGACCTTGCGGGTTTGTGCATCCATTATGAACCTCAATGTAAACGCGTACAGCTCTAATTCACGAGAGATTTACAGTCAAGGGAAATTCGTGACGGGAAAATTTATCAACCGGACACCGTTCATCGACTTTTCCATGACAAGCCCCCGGTTTATTCAAACCGTCGGAACGGATTGACTTCTTAATCGTAATTATATATTTATCACGCAGGAGGTGTTTTATGAAAATTTCAAGCTTGGATAAAGTTGATAAGGCAAAGATGATGATGGAAGGGGCAAAAGACGTCTGGAAGCAGATACCCATCTCTAAATCCGACGGCTCACCGGCATTCTCTTTCCGCGTTTTCACGATTATGCCGGGCGGTCATACGCCTTACCATACACACCCCTTTGAGCACCTCAACTATGTCATCGAAGGCGAAGGGGTTGTAGTCATGGAAAGCGGAGAAGAGCTCCCTGTGAAAAAGGGCGATTTTGCACTCGTGCTGCCCGGCGAAAAGCATCAGTACAAGAACATGTCGCCCGGGAATGAGATGGTCATCATCTGCGCCGTTCCGAAGGAATACGAGTAATCGTTCGATGGACCGCCGCCATCAGGACTCAGGGGGCGCCGGCATTGTGGAATCAAAAAAGAGCGGCCAGATTTTACATCGGTGCAGTCCTGGAGGTTGGCTGATGGAGCGAGCGACCTTACGATCTCAGGTGCAGCGCGAGATCAAATTCCTTCCAGTCCCGCCGGCCCTGGTAAATAAACGGATGGAGGTTCAGGTCCCGGATGCCCTTACCGTTTTTTTTAAAGGTCATAAAGGTTGTGACGGACTCTCCGGGAGGAATCTGAATTCCCTCCGTTCCTGCCTCACGCATGCTGATCCTTTTTGATTCCTTCACAAAGCTGACCGTGTTGACACCGTGTTTTTTTCCGCTGCCGTCTGTCATCATCGACTTTGTCCAGCTGTAACTGTCGTCATACAGGGCGACACTCTTTACGATGCTCGATTTGTTGTGGACTTTGATGGTCACGGTGGTTCCGTTTTCTGATGACTCCAATCCGGTTACCGTGAAAAGGATATCACGGGCCTCGGCTGAAACAGCCCTGAATGTCCCGCTGGAAGGTCGGACCTTTGTTTCCGATGCCCTTTCACTGTTCGTTGTTTTCGCGACGGATGCGGATGGCGTTTCCGTTTTGGAGGTTTTGGCTGATGATGTTGCGACGGGCCTGCTCTGCACAGCGGTCTTTGCGCCGTCCACCGGCGTTTTGCCCTTCGGAATGATGATGACGAGGGCAAGGATCACAATGATCGCGGCAGCCACGGCCCCTCCGATGATCAACATTTTTTTGTTCCTGTCGGGCTTTGCCTGCTGTGCCGCCGTTTCCGGCCCCGTGCCGTCTGACGCCTTCGTCGTCGGCTTTTCAGGAGCAACGGCTGCATCCTCCGTGAGCAAAGTTCCCGGCTTTTTCCCCAGTTTTTCTTTCACAGGCATGGGATTTGCTCCCATGTGTTCAACGGCATAGATGTCGTGCTCACGGATATGCTTATCGGCCCGCGCGCCCTGGTATTGAAAGAGCTGGGAATATTCCTGCGACAGGCAGGACACGATGTCGTAATAGGATCGTGACACCAGCAGCTGCCCGGGTTCGGCAAAGCTCATGATGCGCTGGGACACGTTGATGCCGTCGCCGATCAGGTTCTGCTGGTTGTTGATGTCCTTCAGAAGTTTGACGGGGCCGAGATTGACTCCCATTCGGACCTGGAGGTCGGATGTTGCTTCGCTCCGGGCGTCCTTGAGGGAATCACGGAGGCTCATGGCCACAAAGAGGGCATCTTCCGGATCGCCGAGGAATCCGATGGCTGCTCCGTCACCCGTGTCGAGGATGATCCGATCATTGATGGAGATGTCCCTGATGGCTTCGGTAAGGAGGGCGTTGAAGTGTTCCTTGAGCCGGATCTGTTCATTAACAGATTTCTTCGTATATTCAACAATGTCGATAAAAACAACACTACAAATAAAGGTTCGATTTGGTCGCAGTTTCAAATTTTGGGACCCGTCTGGGGCTACTGTCATGGGCAGTCCTTATGGTTAAGGCTTGCTAAACTCGTCATTCATAAACTGTTTTTGTGCAATATTGCAAGAATTAATTAAGAGTCCGTCCTTCACAGGAGATCAGATTGTGACGGCTCTGGCCGCCTGGAACGTTGCGAGTATCGTCGTCCCCCCTCGTTTTCGCCCGGATTCCGAAGCAGGCGCTCTTCGTTGCCGCAGGCCTGCTTATTGTCGGATTCGTCATCACGATGCTCTATAAGCCACCGGCGCCGAATCGGCCCGATAAGACAGGGCATACTCAAACGAAAAAAAGACGGACAGGACGTCCGCCTTTTCTTATTGTTAGCGGGAAGCCGTCACCGGCCCGATTTTTTCATGCCGCTTCAACCTTTACCGCGCAAACCTTGTATTCCGGAATTTTAGCGATCGGGTCAAGTGCAGGGTTTGTAAGCAAGTTAACGGCTGCCTCCTTGAAATGGAAATTCATAAAGATGGTCCCTTCGGATACACGCGTCGTGACCTCGGATTTTGCCTGAACGACGCCACGGCGGGAAGAAACCTTCACGAACTGACCCGCACAGACGCCCAGTTTCTCCGCGTCTTTCGGATTGATTTCCACAAGGCTTTCT
>CAYXQK010000266.1:0-3116 GCA_964467445.1 uncultured Syntrophaceae bacterium | reverse complement strand
AGAGTATACAGATGGTGAACCCGGTTCACTTTTAGTGCAACCGAAGCAGGCCAGAAGCAAAATGATCAGGTAATTTGCCTTTCCTCTATTCATTGTTCTTACGATTTTCAAACGGATAAAACTGAACTCCCAATTGTGTGGTCACATGGGTCATTAAAGGGATAAAACCCGGGGAAAAGGGATATTCGATCCATGATTCATAGCCAAAGAAAATTTTCGGGGATTGTAAATTGTCGGGTTTCAGGTAATAATTCAGGGTTAATCCAAACGACGGCATCATGCGTGCATTTCCTGAATCCTTATGTTTCACATAAGATCCGCCTTCAAGCTTATACTCTTCCTGGGTTGTAAAGGTATGCAGATAACCCAGTCCCAGGTTTCCGGCAAAAGCGAAACCCGATGAGTGACGGTATTCAAAGCCCAGGGAAGGTTTAATATATATACCTTGTGAAAAGGACTTATGGTAATAGTAACCAATGTGCAGTGCAAAAAACAGCCGTGTACTGGTATACTGTTTTAAATCAGCTTCAGTGCCAAACTGAATTCCCGGATGAATGGGGGTTGTTATGAACCGTGTATAGGGGATGGCGGTGCTCTCATTTAACAGCGAAATGGAGACAGGTTGTGAAAAGACCATGAAAGAGCCCATTATTAGTATGCAGCTTATCAGTATGGGTTTTGCCATTTTTAACATGATTTGTTTTTGATTCCTAATCACGTTTTCCAGATCAAATATAGAAAAAGTTATGCAGTTATGCAGTCGAAGAAGTGACTGGTGACTAGTGACTGGTGACTGACGTATATACTGCCGAAAGATTAAATATCAGGTTTATAGATTGAATCTTAATCATTTAACCTTTAAATCTTCAAATTTTCAAATCTTGAGTCCACTACAATAAGTATGTTTTTATAAAAGTGATATTTAAGCAATTATTTTTAAAAAGATGATCATAAGTGTAAATCGGGCTTGAAGTCATACTTAAAATAGGACGATCAAAAAGTTTTGCATTAAAGGCCCGCTTTTTGGACATGAATTCCCTGTTTTTAATAGTTCTTTGACAAATTGGTTTCACATAAGCATAGATTCTTCTCAGGTTTATCCAGATGCAACGAAGGATTGCCCACATTTGGGTTTTAAACATTCCTCTGTATCTTGTTTTATTGTTTCGGCTAAAATAGGATAGCTGAAAGATGGTGGCTTCAACATTGTTTCGTTTATTGCGCTTTTCTATTGGCATCGACGCAATTTGCTTTCGCAGGTTGCATGAGTCAATTTCTTTTTTTGTGAAATAGCGATACTTTTCTGCTGTTTTAATAGCCCATTTTCCGGACTTGGTTTTTCTTACGGGTAAAACTAAACCGGTATGTGTGTCAGTAACCGTGAGAGTATCTCCTGAGATTGAAAGATCAAATTGACTGGCTGCACCTTGTATTCCTGTAAAATAATGGTTGATTTCTTCATTTTGGCAATATTGTACGTTATCAGGACTTTGGAAGGCGCCATCGGCATGTACATCTTTAGGGTTATGGTTTAGTACTTGTTCTGCCTGATCGATTGCCTCCTGGAAAAATTCTATATCCTGGGTGTTGGCCGGCGCTACTTTAACATCAACAATAAGGTTCAGTTTTCCATCATCACAAGTCTCGGTAACATTGGCGCTATAACCTTTTACCTGTTGGCCGTCCTTGTTGCGGTAGCTGCAATCTGTATCATGCGGAGACTGAACACTGCCTGATTTGATTTCTTCTTTTGGCCGAAGTTCAACCTGATATCCATTCACCCGGTATTGTTCTTCATAAACTCGCAGCAATATCTGATAATACGGGTTGTCCTTTTCTTTTTTGAGTGATAAAAGTTGGTAGATTAGTTTTCCTAGTGCTATCAGCCGTTTCTGGACTTCTTCGCGGTTCTCCCTATAAACGATCTTTTTGCTTTCATTTTCGGTTATTTCTTTTATCTGTAAACGAAGTTCCGGGCTTAATTTCTTAAACGTTGAGTCTTTTATCGCTTTACAAAAGAGGGCCACTGTATCATGGACTATCTCGAACCGCGAACACCAGGCAATATTGCTTCCAATAAGTTTACTGTCCATTCGTATGCTTTTTCCACTTATCTGATAAGCAAGCGCCTGTCCATGGGTTATTTGCTGAAAGGCAAGTTCAATAATATCTATGTTATTTATTATCTGGTAATTATGTATTCTCTTGCGAAAAAGATAATAGGTAGATTCGGCCGGTATACCATCATCGAGGTTAAACAAGCCCAGGGCAGAACGAACTAAAAGATTAAATCTGCATTGCTCAAAAAGCTCATTGTCGCTCCATCCAAAACCTTCTTTCAAAGCCATCATACCAATTAATATCCGGGTAGATGCATTGGGGGCTCCCATGGTCTCATCATAGAGTGGCCTGAAAATGAGTTCATCAACGCGGTCAACAACCTGTTCCCTGAACAAATTATTCCAGGCGTGATCATCGCTATACTGTTTTAAGGATGAGCCCTTTAGCATAGATGGGACACTGCTGAACAGATCCTGCTGGGTACCGTCTTCCGATTTTTTAAACATTGTTTTGTCTTTTGTTAAGACAAAGATACTGATTAACTAATTATATATCAATTAAATATGCTTATTTTGAAACACAATTTATTAACAATCAAATGTTTATAAACTGTCTACTTTTCGGAGTAGACTCAATCTTCAAATCATCAAATCTTCAAATCTTCAAATCATTAAATATATTATATGTCAGAAAAATTAGCAATTCACGGAGGTCCCAAAGCGGTGACCGGCAATAAGATCGGCTGGCCAAAATTCGATGAGATAGCCATAAAATCAGTTGAAGACGTTCTGCGTTCGGGTAAGGTGAATTACTGGACCGGCCCCAAAGGCATGGAATTTGAAAAGAAATTTGCTGCGTGGCAGGGAAGCAAATATGCTATTTCCGTGGCTACGGGTACGGCTGCCTTGCATGTGGGGTTCGCTGCCATGGGAATCGGACCCGGCGATGAAGTGATTGTGCCCAGTTATACTTTTATTGCTTCGAGTTTTTCAGTGCTCCAGGCAGGTGCCATTCCCCGCTTCGCGGATGTAAATATCGACGATCATTGCATCAGT
>CAYXQK010000265.1:0-6448 GCA_964467445.1 uncultured Syntrophaceae bacterium | reverse complement strand
GCCATAAATGACGGCCGTTTCGTACAGGACCTTCCTTGAGGCTTCCCAGAGTTTGGCAGGTTTTAGCAGATGCGGGATTCCCTTTGGGTGGCAGATCGCCTTTGCGTCAGGATAGCGGTCGAGCAGCAGTCCCAGCCCGCCGGCATGATCCAGATGAATGTGTGTGAGCAGAATATGGTCGATATGCCGGATCTTCATTTCCGCCAACGCCTGCAAGAGTGCAGGCAGGGTTGAACGGGGTCCGGGATCGACGAGAATGATGGTATGATCGTCCCTGTAAAGCCAGGCGCACAGGAAGTGATGGAAGCCTTCTTGCGGCAGATCCAGGGGGATGAGATAGAGGTTGTCGAATACAGGTTTGATCATTATTATGGGCGTTCCTCGGCCAACAGGCTGAAAAAAAGGTGAAAGTCCAACCATCAGGCGTCAGTCATCGGTCAGCAAACGGATCATCTCCCCGATGTCGGTTGTCGGCTTCAGGCAGCTTCTGTTCGTGCAGACGTATAGGGTGGCTTTGCCTTTCTCGCCCCTGAAGGACGCTGTAAAGGGAGCGATTTTTTTTATGGCCGCGGCTTCTTTGCCCTCCGGGATCAGAAGGACGACTTTGTTGGGCAGGAAGCGTCCCGATAAAGCCCGATTGACCGCCTTGACGGCCCGGCTGTCTTGCTCTCCGGCAATGACGATTTCATGAGAGGGACCCATCAGATAGTCGAGCGCAGTCAGATAGAAGGAAACCGAGGAAGGGGCCTGCTGGATCAACCCGGCGAACGCACGGCCGATTCCCTCCGCTTTCTGCTCGAGTTGCACGTCGCCGGTTATGCGCGCCAGGCGCAGCAGGTTCAGCGCACTGACCGAGTTTCCGGACGGAATGGCGCCGTCATGAATGCTCTTTTTTCTGAAAAGAAGTTCTTCGTGGTCGTCCGAGGTGAAGAAAAATCCGCCGTTCCTGGCGTCCCGGAAATGCGCCAGCAGATGATCATTGAGTTCAATCGCCGCTTCGAGATATTTCACGTCAAAGCCCGTTTGATAAAGCTCGATGAGGCCCCAGATCAGGAAGGCATGGTCATCAAGAAACGCGGGAATGGTCGCTTCGGAATTCCGGCAGCAGTGCAGCAGATTTCCTCTATCATCCCGAAGGGTTGAAAGGATAAAATCCGCGGCGGCACGGGCGGCGCTCTCGCATTGATGGTCATTCAGGACGCGGGCGCCGATTGCGAGGCTCGCGATCATCAGGCCGTTCCAGTCCGTGAGGATTTTATCATCGAGGAACGGATGGACCCTTTTTTCGCGGACCCGAAATAATTTCTGACGGCATTTTTCCAGCAGGGCCTGCAGCGTATCGTCCGACATTTTCAGTTGCATCGCCCATTCATGCAGCGGCTGCTTCAGGTGAAATATGTTGTTCCCCGTCTTCTGCCTTTTGGCTTCGTCGAAAAAGTTTCCGCCGGTTTCGACCGAATAGACCCGATTCCAGATGGCCGCCTCCTGAGGCGTCAGGGCCTTCTCAACGTCTTCCTGGGTCCAACCGTAGAACCGGCCCTCTTCGCCTTCGGAATCCGCGTCCTGTGCCGAATAGAAGCCTCCGTGCGGCGATCTCAGGTCTCGCAGGACATACGCGAAGATCTCTTTCGCGATCTGCGCGTATTCCTCCCGTTCCGTCGCCTGATACGTCTCCAGGCAGGCCATGGCCATCATCGCCTGATCGTAGAGCATTTTCTCGAAGTGCGGCAGGAGCCACGTTGCATCTGTTGAGTATCGGTGAAAGCCGAAACCGACATGGTCGTAAATCCCGCCCTGACGCATGCCCTGCAGCGTCTTTTCGACCATCCGGAGCGCTTGATCATCCTTGAAACGCTTCCAGCACCGAAGCAGATAGATGAGCCTGTGCGGCGTCGGAAATTTTGGGGCGCCGCCGAATCCGCCGGATGCAGCATCGTACACGTCCGTCAGTTCATTGAGCGCGCCGCTCAGCAACGATATCTCAGACAACGGGCCCGCTGCGGGGGGGCTGTAATTTCTCAAAAGTTCAGTGACCTGACCGGCCGATTTAAGCAGTTCCTGTTTCCTGTTTGTCCAGAGTTCGGCGATCTGATCGGTCAGTTCCCGCATCCCGATGCGCCCGTGCCTGCTTTCGGGCGGGAAGTAAGTGCCGGCAAAAAAAGGCTTCTTGTCGGGCGTCATGATGATCGTCAGCGGCCAGCCGCCGCTTCCCGTAATGGACTGGCAGACCGTCATGTAAACGGCGTCGATATCGGGCCGTTCTTCCCGATCCACCTTGATATTGATGAAAGTCCTGTTCATGCGTTCGGCAATCGACGGGTCCTCAAAGCACTCGTGGGCCATAACGTGACACCAGTGGCAGGTCGAATAGCCGATGGAAAGGAATACGGGCTTGTTTTCCGCTTTCGCTGTTTCAAAGGCCTCGTCGCCCCAGGCGTACCAATCCACGGGATTTGCCGCGTGCTGCAAGAGATAGGGACTTTTTTCAGAGCGGAGTCTGTTCACGATCGGATCAAACCTTCGTGAGCATGCTCAGCGCGAAGGCCTTGGCATCCTCCAGGTCAGCCTGATCGGGGTGCATGTCGGCGCTCTGGGCCTCTTCCGCCCAGGCCCTGTTTTCCTGCTGCTTCATCAGCATCTCGATGATTCTGGGATCGACTTTGCCGCGGCAGCCGAAATGCCCGAGAACGTTGGCTTTGAGGGCCAGTCCGAGGGCATTTTCGAAAGCCTGTGTCGGCAACTGACCGCCCCGAAGCGAGCCGTGCGTCGAGAAAAAAGCGACCTTCTGGCCCTCCCCGAGTGCCTTGATAAAAGGCTGTGCCTTTTCCGGAACGCTGTGCGCATAAACAGGAAAACCGCAGAAAACGATATCGTAGCCTGCCGCGCCGTCCAAATCCCGGATCGGTTTGATCTCCTTATCGATGGGAAGCGCGTCGTATATCGCCCGTGCGACTTTTTCCGTGTTTCCGGTTTTTGAAAAGTAGGTAACCAGAGCTTTCATTCTTTCCTCCTTGTTGGGGTTATTAACGTCTTTCATGATGCAATGTAATCAATCCTTGCAGGTTGTCAATGATCCGGGACGGCATTAAATCGTCAGAGTGCAAAAAACTCGTGTTCCTGACGGGCGACACGGGTCCGGACGGCCGCCTCATGAACGGCCCTGGCTACTTTTTCCCGAACCTGCCGGTCAAAGATGCTGGGGATGATGTAATCTTCGCGAAGCTCATTCGGGTTAACGCAGGAGGCGATGGCGTGCGCCGCGGCCAGCAGCATATCATGGTTGATTTCCCGGGCGCGGCAATCCAGCACGCCGCGGAAAAGCCCGGGAAAGCAGAGCACGTTGTTGATCTGGTTCTGATAGTCGGAGCGGCCCGTGGCCACGACCCGGGCGTACTTCTGGGCCTCTTCGGGCATGATCTCCGGGATGGGATTGGCCATCGCAAAGACGATGGCGTCCTTCGCCATTTTATGGATGTCCCTGGCCTGGAGCGCATCCGGCTGGGAGAGGCCCAGAAAGACGTCCGCGCCCTTGATGACCTTCGTGAGCGGCCCTTTGATTCTGTGCGGATTGGTCAGCGCCGCGATTTCTTCCTTTACGGGATTCATGTTCTCCTTGCGCCCCTGATAAAGCGCGCCGCTGCGGTCACAGCCGATGATGTTCCGGACGCCGAACGACAAAAGCAGGCGGATGGATGCGACGCCGGCCGCCCCCAGGCCGTTGATGACCAGAAGAATCTCATCGATCCGCTTGTCCACGATTTTCAAAGCGTTGATCAGCCCGGCGAGGATGACGACGGCGGTGCCGTGCTGGTCGTCATGGAAGACGGGGATGTCCAGCTCCTGTTTCAGACGGGCCTCGATTTCAAAACAGCGCGGCGCGGAAATATCCTCCAGATTGATGCCGCCGAACCCCGGCGAGATCCATTTGACGGTTTTGATGATTTCTTCGGTGTCTTGGGTGTCCAGACAGATGGGGAAGGCGTCGACGCCTCCGAATGCCTTGAAAAGCATCGCCTTTCCCTCCATGACCGGCAGCGCCGCCCTGGGGCCGATATCGCCGAGGCCCAGGACCGCAGTGCCGTCGGTCACGATGGCGATGGTGTTCTTCTTGATCGTCAGTTCATGGACGCGCTCCGGGTTTTCATGGATCGCCGTGGAAACCCGGGCCACGCCGGGGGTGTACGCCATGGACAGATCGGCGCGTGTCTTCAGCGGCAGCTTGCTGCGGATTTCAATCTTGCCGCCCTGATGGGCCATGAATGTGCGGTCGGCCACGTTGATGATGCGAACGCCGTTTATTCTTCCGATATTGGCGATGATCCGCTGCTCCATGTCGTGATCGCCTGCCGTGATGGTCACGTCCCGGATAATGCAGTCGTTTCTGAAGCCGACAATGTCGACGGAGCCGATGTCGCCGCCCGCTTTGCCGATGGCGGAGGTGACCCGGCCGAGCATGCCGGGTTTGTTGTTGATTTCCAGACGGACCAGAATGCCGTAGCGGAGCCTGGATGTCTTCATCATAGGCGGAACCTCCTTGAAATCATTGCCGGCTCCCTTTCTGAAAGAGGGATCAAGGGAGACACTGGTTGCGAGGATATTTGATTTTTTGATAATTATCAATTGCTTTTCGCCATGCCGGTAATGAAATGATTGCGGATGGAGCTGGAGCCTGATATAAGAAGAACAAGGGGAGGTGTTTATGGATACCATCTGGGTTCTGATCATTGCTGTGGCCGTATGGATTTTTCTCCAGGCCTGGCTGCTGCCGAAGTTAGGCGTCTCCACCTGAATGAGGCCTGGCTGCCGGTCGGCAGATCAGAATACACCCGCAAAGCTTGAACCTATCGGGGAAGGGCAGGGCGCGCCTGGCGACACCGACAGCACACCGAAGGCCTGATGGGATGCGGCAGATCATGCGATGCCGCCCTGCGCTGTCCGACTGAAAAAATGACTTATGAGGAGGCATAAAATGGATTGGGGGATGAATAACCGGATGTCACAGCTCATTCAGCCGGATGGACATTGTTTTTTTCTGCCGATTGATCATGGCTATTTTCAGGGGCCGACGTCCCGCCTGGAAAAACCGGGCGAGACGATAAAACCGCTACTGCCCTATTGCGACGCCCTTTTTGTCACGCGTGGCGTCCTGCGCGCCGCCGTCGAGCCAGTCGGCAGCAAGCCGATTATTCTCAGGGTTTCCGGCGGTTCAAGTGTTGTCGGCAAAGATCTCGCCAACGAAAGCCTGACCACGTCCATTGAAGAGATCCTCCGCCTGAATGCGACGGCGGTCGGCATGTCGATATTCGTGGGGAGCGATTACGAGAAGGAATCCCTGACCAATCTGGCCGAACTGGTCAACCAGTGCGAGGATTTCGGCATCCCCGTCATGGTGGTGACGGCCGTGGGCAAGGAACTGGAAAAACGGGATGCGCGCTACCTCGCCCTGTGCTGCCGGATCGGGGCGGAACTGGGCGCCCGGGTCGTCAAGACCTACTGGTGCAAGGATTTCGACAAAGTCGTTTACGGCTGTCCGGTTCCCGTCGTCATGGCCGGCGGGCCCCGGTGCGATACGGAGCTGGAAGTCATTGAATTTGTTCATGACGGTATGCAGAACGGCGCCGTCGGGCTCAACCTGGGCCGGAATGTCTGGCAGAGCCCTCATCCTGTCGCGATCATGCAGGCCCTGCGCGCCGTCATTCACGAGAATTATACGGTCAAGGAAGCCTGGGAGCTGTTCGATGCCGTCAGGCAGGGAAAATAGAAAAAACCCAAGGAGGAACATCGGCCATGCTTCCGGAATATTTTGAATTCACCCTGCCCACCAAACTCATTTACGGAATCGGAATTCTCGGCAAACTTGAGAGCGCCCTCAAGCCCTTCGGCAAACGCAAGGCGATTCTGGTCACCGATCCAATCCTCATGAAAGCAGGACCTGTGGACAAAGTCAGGGAGGGCTTTCAGGACAGCAACATTTCAATCGTCTGCATCTATGACAAGGTTCCACCCAACTCAACCATCAAGACCGTCGAGGGCTGCGCCCGCCTTGCCAGGAGAAACGGATGCGACATGATCATTGCGGTCGGGGGCGGCAGCGTCATCGATACCGCCAAAGTGGCCAACATCCTGATCGTGAAGGGCGGCCGGGTCAACGACCACATGGGCGCCTATCTGCTTGACAAGAGCGAATTGCTGCTGCCCGCCATATTCATCCCCACGACGGCCGGCACCGGTTCCGAGGTGACCAAGGTTGCGGTGATTGCAGATCCCGATCACGACGTAAAGCTTCCTTTTGCTGAAGATCAGTTCTTGCCTAACCTCGCCATTCTCGATCCTGAGGTGACCCTGTCCATGCCGCCCATGCTGACCGCCGCGACCGGGATGGACGCCCTGACGCATGCGATCGAGGCGTATGTCGACAAGGAATGGTCGCCCGCCTCCGACGCGCTTG
>CAYXQK010000264.1:0-2638 GCA_964467445.1 uncultured Syntrophaceae bacterium | reverse complement strand
AACCCGCACGAGCACCTCATCTTCCGGCTGAATGTCTCCTTTGACCAGGGCGATGTGCTTCATATCATCCACATCGTTTTCATAGACAATGATTTTGAACGTTCCACCGAAACGGGACGGCAGATTCGCCGTAGCGGCCCGACGGATCAACGATTCATGCTGCATCCGGAAGTCGATCAGGTCGGCGATGGTCACGATCTTCAGATTGTGTTCCCGGGCAAAAACTTCCAGATCGGGCATGCGGGCCATGGCGCCGTCGTCTTTCATGATTTCACAGATGACACCGGCGGACTTCAGCCCGGCCATCCGGGCCAGATCGACAGAACCCTCCGTCTGACCGGTCCTGACGAGCACCCCTCCCTTGCGGGCGCGGATGGGAAACACATGCCCCGGGCTGACCAGATCGTCGGCCCTGGCATCATCGGCCACCGCGGCCATGATGGTGGTTGCCCGGTCTGCCGCGGAAATCCCGGTGGAGACGCCGCGCTTGGCTTCGATGGACACGGTAAAGGCCGTCCCGAACCGGGACCGGTTATCACGGACCATCGGGTAGAGGCGGAGTTTATCGGCCAGTTCTTCACTCAGGCTCAGGCAGATCAGTCCCCGGCCGTAGCGGGCCATGAAATTGATGGCCTCGGGGGTAACAAATTCTGCGGCCATACAGAGATCGCCTTCGTTCTCGCGATCCTCGTCATCCACAAGAATGACCATCCTGCCACTCTTGATATCCACAATGGCCTCTTTAATCGTAGCGACACTCATGCTTTCACCTTTTTTAACGCTCGGTAAACAACCGTATATCTCAGCGCTCCTTCGTTACTTTAAAAACCCGTGTTCGGCCAGAAATCCCATGTCCATCCCCTTGCGGGGCTGCAGGAATCGCTCAACGTACTTTCCGATGATATCCGTCTCGATATTGACAATATCCCCGGCTTTTTTAAATCCCAGCGTGGTAACCTGAGCCGTATGTGGGATCATGTTAACATAAAAACGGTTTTTTTCACAACGATTTACCGTGAGGCTGACGCCGTCGACGGCAATGGATCCCTTTTCCACGAGATAACGCACAAGCCCTTCCGGGATCTCGATGCCGAAAATAATGGAATTGGCCCTGCTCGTTTTTTCCTGAAGCTTCCCCTGGCCGTCCACATGGCCGAGGACGAGGTGTCCCCCGAGAAAGTCATTGAGTCGCAGGGCTTTTTCAAGATTCACCCGGTCACCCGCCTTCAGCGCCCCGAGATTGGTTCGGGACAGGGTTTCCGCCGATACATCGGCCGTGAAATGCCGGTCCGCCTTATGGGTTACCGTGAGACAGGCCCCGTTGATGGCAATGCTGTCGCCGATCCGGATGTCCTCCAGGGGCATCGAGGCGTCCACGTCCAGCAGCGCGTCAGCCCCTTTACGGGTCACACGCCGGATCGATCCCAGTGCTGTAATGATTCCTGTAAACATAGGATTACGGCTGCTTTTCCTCTTCCCGGGTGACGCCCAGCAAATCTTTCAGCTCTTCCATAAAGTCGCCGACATCCCGGAACTGCCTGTAAACAGAGGCGAACCGAACATAGGCGACGCCATCCACGCGTTGCAGTTCTTTCATGACTTTTTCGCCTACCATGGAGGAAGGAATTTCCTTGCCCTGATATTCCTGGCAGGCCTGCTCGACATTGTCCACCATGGTTTCAATGGCATCCATGCTGATGGGGCGTTTTTCGCAGGCCTTTTTGATGCCGGCAATGATCTTCATCCGGTCGAAAGGCTCCCGCCGGCCGTCCTTCTTTACCAACACAGGCAGGACTTCTTCCACGAATTCATAGGTGGTAAAACGCTTTTCGCAGGCGAGACATTCACGCCGCCGCCGAATCGCACTCCCGTCCTTGCTGATCCGGGAATCAATCACCCGGTTTTCACCATTGGCACAAAAGGGACACTTCACCGCTGTTCCACCTCAAGCCCCGCTTCGATTGACATTTCTTTTGCCATCTGGTCCAGATAACCATCCCGATAGGTGATTTTGACAATGCCGGCATTGATGATCATCTTGACGCAGATGACACAGGGATGGTTGGTGCAGTACAGATGGGCGCCTTTCACGCTGACGCCATGGAGGGCCGCCTGGATAATGGCATTCTGCTCCGCATGCAGTCCACGGCAAAGCTCGTGACGCTCACCCGAAGGGACTCGCAATTGTTCCCGCAGACAACCCGAGTCCAGGCAGTGGTGAAGGCCGGACGGCGCCCCGTTGTAGCCGGTGGCCAGAATTCTGCGGTCGCGGACCAGAACGGCGCCCACGTCGCGCCTCAGGCAGGTGGACCGCCTGGCAACCAGCGCGGCGATATCCATGAAGTAATCATCCCAGCTTGGCCGCTCCTTTTTTGCAACAGATCCCTGACCAATGGCTTCCTTCTTTTTTTTCATTTTTTCAGGCCTGCCTGCCCTTGATTACCCTCTGGCGATCCGTTCCGGGTAAAGCGGGAATTTATCACAGAGCGTGCGCACGTCCTCCCGGACGGCCCGGATCTTCGCCTCGTCATGCAGATGCGTCAGCACCTCTTCAATCAGGCGTGCAATCAAAATCATCTCCGCTTCTTTCATTCCGCGGGTCGTCAACGCCGGGGTTCCGACCCGGATGCCGCTGGTC
>CAYXQK010000263.1:0-11423 GCA_964467445.1 uncultured Syntrophaceae bacterium | reverse complement strand
ATCCCGCCCGGACGTTACGAGCGTTCCGTCCAGATCAAAGATCATCAGATCAACGGACTTCATTTCAATCAATCCTTAGCTTGAGACTTTAAGGACTATATTCGAATCGTTCTGGATTTACAATATCAGGGCTGAAAATATTCCGGCATGGAGACCTTTGAAAAATGGTTCGCAAGCGGCGAATCAAAGGTTTTCCGCCTTTCCAGAAATTACTTTAACGGTTTGTAATATATCATGATTACATCTCGTTGTTTTCTTAGCGGAAAAGATTTTTGAGCCGCGGCGAAGCCATTTTTAAAAGGTTCTGCAAGGATCTCATATTGACGACCTTTTTTGTTCGTGCTAAAAGAGTCGCACCGCTTGGATCCGAAGTGTATGGACTGAGACGGAACGGTCCCGGTGAATATCATTTTCATGAATGATATAAAGGCCTTCCGGATTGAGTCCGGGGGGCTTTTTTTCGAGGAACAGCCGGAACATGATGACGCAACACGAAAACGCCACAGACACCATTGCCATTCTCGGGCTGGGCAAAGTGGGCACAGCGGTCGGGCACCTGCTGAAAACAGCCGGGTACCGGATCATTGCCGTGGCCGACCAGTCTCCCGACGCCCTGAATAAGGGGATTCCCTTCACCGGCGGCCAGGCCTGCAAAAACCTTTCTGAGGCAGCCGCGGCAGCGACCTGTATCGTTATCACCACAACCGATGACGCGATCGCCTCCGTTTGCCATGCGATCGTAAAGGACGGCGCCGTCCACAAGGGGGACAAGGTCATTCACATGAGCGGCGCCGGGGGGCTTGATCTGCTGGCGCCGGCACGGCGGGCAGGCGCCCACGTGGCCAGCATTCACCCCATTCAGTCCTTTGCCGATGTGGAAGGGGCTATCATCAATATCCCCGGCAGCACCTTCGGTATCACGGCCGATGATGAACTGCGGGAATGGGCTGTCTCTATCGTCAATGCTTTGAAAGGCGTTCCTTTCTTTGTTCCGGAGAAGGATAAAGCCCTGTATCATGCCGCTGCCTGCATGGCCTCCAATTATTTGACCACACTGATGTACATGGTGGAGACGACGTATCAGGCCCTCGGGCTCAGCCGCAAAGAAGCGATCCGGGCCTTTTGGCCCCTGGTCAAGGGCACGCTCCTGAATATTGAAACCAGGGGCGCCATTGAGGCATTGACCGGCCCCATTGCCCGCGGCGATGCGGGCACAATTGAAAAACATCTCCAGGCCCTCCAGGAAGCGCTGCCCGATCTTTTGAACGCCTATTGCGAGTTGGGCCTGATGGCCGTCGATATGGCCCTGCAGAAGTCGTCCCTTGCCCATGACCGGGCTCAAACAATCAAAACATTGCTTAAAGGAGGTATAACAGATGAGTACGCAGGGAAAACTGAATAAAATCACGACCACCGTCATCAAGGACATGAAAAAAAAGAATCAAAAAGTCACCATGCTGACCGCCTATGACTACGGAACGGCCGCGGTTGTGGATGAAGCGGGGATCGACATCATTCTGGTCGGGGACTCGCTGGGCATGGTCGTTCTGGGTTATGACAGCACGCTGCCCGTCACGATGGAAGACATGATTCATCACACCAAGGCCGTCTGTCGGGGGGCAAAACGGGCGATGGTGCTCGGAGATATGCCCTTCATGTCTTACCAGGCGTCTGTTGATGAGGCCGTCCGCAATGCGGGACGCTTCCTGCAGGAGGCCGGCGCCCATGGCGTGAAGCTGGAAGGCGGCCGGGAAGTTGCCGAGGCCACAAGGCGGATTGCCTTCGCCGGCATTCCCGTCATGGCCCATCTGGGATTGACCCCCCAGTCCGTCCATCAGCTGGGTGGGTACAGGGTTCAGGGGAAAGACGACGCGGCCGCGAAAAGGATGATCGAAGACGCCAGGATTCTTGAAGAAGCCGGGGCTTTCGCTGTGGTCCTGGAATGCGTGCCGGTGCAACTCGCCCGGGAGATTACGGACTCCCTGACGATTTCCACGATCGGTATCGGGGCCGGCGTCCACTGCGACGGTCAGGTCCTGGTGATCAATGACATGCTGGGAATATTCGAGCGGTTCACGCCGAAATTCGTGAAGAAATACGCAAACTTGAACTTGCAGATGAAAGAGGCCGTCAGTCAGTATTGCGACGAGGTGCGGACCGGCGCTTTTCCGGACGACGCCCATTCATTCCTGTGATTCACTACTGCCTGGAATAAACGATCTTTGCTTTTTCCCGCAGGCTTTTTATCAAACGGTCAAAGGCGTCCTGTTGTTTCTGCTGGGTGAGAAAGGCAATGATCTTTTCTTTCATGTCATTGTCCAGCCCCATGGTTTTCGAACTGTTTTTTTCCAGAACCTGGATGACATGGTAACCGAAATCCGTTTCCACCACCGGTCCGATCTCGTCCTTTTTCTGTGAAAAAGCGGCGTCCTCAAAGGGCTTCACCATCTGTCCACGCGGAAAGGTTCCCAGATCGCCGCCTGCCTGCTTGCTCGGACAATCCGAGGACTTGAGGGCGGTTTCCGCAAAATCCGCACCGCCCAGAAGCTGTTTCCGGATGTCTTCTGCCTTCATCTTTTTTTCCGCCTTTGTCTTTTCATCATCGCCTGCCGCCCTGGCGACCAGAATATGACGGACGTGCACCGATTCCGGCATTTTGAATTTATCCTTGTTCTTCTGATAGAATGCGTTGATCTCCTTATTCGTCGGCTGTGTTTTCCCACCCGTGGAAGCAAGGACCAGCTTATTGATTTTGATTCCGAAGCGGAGCTCTTCATTCATCTGCTCCTTCGTCACCTGATTTCTTTTCATGAGTTCCTCGATGGTAACACCCGGCGGCAATGTGCTTTTCAACTGCTCGACGGCTTCCCCGACATCTTTGTCAGTCGCCGGGATCTTTTGACGATTGACCTCATCCATCAGGAGATTCCGGATAACAAAATCATCTACCAGCCGTTTCTTGATACTTTCTTTTGCCTGTTGCAGCCGATCCTGCGGAATCTGATCCTTCATGGCAAGCAGGCGTTTATTCAGCTCGGCGGTGAGTTGTTCCTCTGTCATCTTGTGTCCATTCACATCGACCACGAGATTGGCCGGAATGACTGCGTCCGGCGATGCCGGAGACGGCGTCAGGGGCTGTTGCGCCGGCACAGGCTGGGTTGCGGCGACCTGGGCTTCCGATTTCGGAGCGGCGGGTTTTTCCCCTCCGGGATTACAGGCGGTCAGGGACAGCAGCAACAGACAAATCGTTATGAGAATCAAAACTCTTTGATTGGGCATGGTTAAATCCTCCGGTTATGAACAGCATGGGCCGTGAGTTATATGAAAGCCACCGTCACGTCAAGGATATATTGAGACGCTTTGAAAAATGGTTTCGCCGCGGCTCAAAATCTTTTTCGCAAAGGCGATCGTAAGGCTTAATTATGATTGAAATCAGTAAATTAATCTAATTTCTGGAAAGTCGAAAAATCTTTTATTCGCCGCTCGCGAACCATTTTTCAAAGGTCTCATATTCTAATTTTTGTATTGCCTTAAAAAATGAAGGACCTGAAGCTGCTCGTCAAGATTTGACCTTGTTTTTTCGTTCATGGCGACGGGACAATGAATGTTCATCATGTCAAACAGATTGTTCAGCACGGAAAACATATCTCTCTGCGGAAAGCCGTTTTCCGTCAGATAATGAATCAGTTTCATGGTTTTGAAGCCGTCGAACCAGACGTGGAATTGCCTGACCAGGGCATCCGGTTCGCGGTGATTTCTCTGGATCCGCGGCCAGACCTCCCGGAAACGATTCAATTCCAGAAACGACCTGAGCAGCGGATGAATGCACGCGGCCACAGTGAGAATGGCCTGTGCTTCCTGTCGGGGGCCGCCTGCCATGGTCTCCAGCCAACGCTTGAGAATCCGGAAAACCTCCGGGTCATACAAAAGGTATTCATTGAGTCTCCCCTCGAGAAAGCGGATCATCCGTCGGCCCGTTCCAAAAGGGACGCGACGGGAGGGCCGGCCGGAGGGATAAACGGTAGTCGTGTGAATCCGGGCAACAGGGCTCCATTTGGCCAGCTTATCCAGAAAGTAAAAATCCTCGGCCGCGTCCCGCCGGTTCATCCCGCGCACCGCCACATAGCTTTCGGGCGTGCATATCATGGTGGAGCCGATGGTATGAAAGGCATACGGCGATCCCGCAAATCCCAACCCCAGGACATAATATCTCAGAAAAATCTCATAACAGCAGATCGCGGCCTGCAAGGCGGAATCCTGATCCGGACGATGTGAATATCTGACGACGGCTGCACTGACTTTTTCGGTCCCGAAAAAATGCCGCACCGCCGAAAGGTAACAGGGTTCAACCCAGGTGTCGGCATCCAGATTAAAAAGAATTTTCCTGGCCGAACTCCGATAATCAAATAGACTCAGGGCCATGTCCAGACCGAGTTTCCTGGCCATGCCCACACCACCGCCCTTCTCGGGCATTTCCATGCCCCGGGAGGATGCATCCACATAGGCCAACCTGAGACCGGATGATAGGATAGGACGGCTTAGCTGTCCGGTCTGATCGAAAACTGAGCTGCCGGCGTTCCTATCCCCAGAAATCAACGCACGCAGAAGCATCATGGTTTGCCGATTGTTTTCAATATCCTCCGGGTCCGCTATCCCTTCGTCCCGGTTGTTAATCACGCAGATGACGAGCGTCCGGCCCAGATCCGACGGCGGGTTCGCAGACAGCCTGTGGAGCGTCTCAAAAAGGACTTCCTTTTCAGCAAGGGCCGGGATCACCACGGCCTGATCGATGCCGTCGCATGCTCCGACGACAAACACCCGTCTGTCCTCCCGGACCTGTTGCGCAAGGTAATGCTGAATGGGTTTCGGGATGGTCATCATAAATCTGTTTTCAGGACTTTATCGTCTATGATTTTCCTGAGGGAAAGAGGATCAGCGCCGTCGAGCCAGTGAATGATCGTTCCGTTCCGTTCCATGCGCCGGAACCAGGTTTCCTGGCGCTTGGCAAACTGATGAATTTTCGTATTCAGCGTCTGGAACATGGTTTGATAATCCAGGTTCCCCTGGAGGTATAGCCCGATGTAACGATATTCCAGCCCGAAATAGTGGAGCCTCTCCCAGCTGATGCCTTTCGCGCGAAGTGCGCGGACCTCCTCGATCATCCCTGCCGCCAGCCTTTGCCTGAGCCGACTGGTGATCCGCTCACGCAGAAGGCTTCGCTCCCAGCGAACCCCCATGATCAAGGCTTCGATCTGCGGCACGGCCGGCAGGAGATGATGACGGGAATGTTCGGCGATTTCAATCGCCCGGATCAGCCTTGACCGGTCCAAAAGATCCGATCGGTTATGCGCCCCGGGACGGATCGTCAGAAAACGCCGCACGAGGCTTTCCATCGGCTCTGCGGCCAGCTCATTTCTAAGCGACGGGTTTTCCGAAACCGCGCACATCCTGTACCCCTTCAGGACAGACTCCAGGTAGAGTCCGGTTCCCCCAACCAGAATGGGCAGAAGGCCTCGCGACGATATCGCAGCGAAACAGCGAAAAAAACGCTCCTGATAGTCAAAGACACTGAAATCGACATCCGGATCGACCATATCGATCAGATGACAGGGAATGGCGACGCCATCGACGCAATAATCGGAGAGGTCCTTCCCTGTCCCGAGGTCCATGCCCCGATAGACCTGCCGGGAATCGGCGGAAATAATCTCGGATCCCAGCTCTTTCGCCAGCTGCGCCGCCAGTCTTGTCTTTCCCGAGGCGGTGGGGCCCAGAATAACGATCAAATTAACTTTCATCGTGACAAATTGTCTTGAGTTTGCGTCTCAATCCGGATAAAAAAAGCGCTATGCGAAACAGAGGTCTTGATCTTGGCACGGGACCGATCCTCCCCTTGATTATGAAGATGAGCTGGCCATCCATCATGGCGATGCTGGCCGTGGCGCTGGCCAACCTGATCGATGCCTTCTGGCTGGCCAGGCTGAGCACACAGGCCCTGGCCGCACTGACCGCCTGTTTTCCGATCCAGATGATTTTCGCCGCCATCGGCATCGGTACAGGAATCGGCGCCGGTTCATACGCAGCGCGGATGTTCGGGGCGAACCAACCCCTCAAGTCCCGGCAGACAGCCGGTCAGGTCATCTTTCTTTCCGCAGGGCTCGGCATCCTCACCATCCTCCCCGTGATCCTCTTCCCGGATGCCATCCTGAAACTGTTCGGCACCCATGATGATATCTTGCCCCTGTCCCGCCAATACCTGTTAACGATTGTCTGGGGAACGCCCTTCTTATACCTGCTGATCATGGCCAGCAATCTCCTGCGAGCGGAGGGGCGTCCCAATCTCTCCATGTCGGTGATTATGTTCTTTTCCATCGTTCTGATCGTTCTGGAGCCCTTCCTGATCTTCGGCTGGGAGCCTTTTCCAAAGCTGGGCATCGCGGGGGCGGCGCTCGCGGCAGCCATCTCATATGTTGCAGGGGGCGCCCTGTCCATTATTTTTTTACAGTTGAAAACATCCCGGTATGAAATGAAGTGGGGCTATCTCCTTCCACGCCTTTCCATTTGCCGTTCCATTTATCAGACCGGATTTCCCTCCGTGGTCATGAATCTGGTCGTCAGCCTGGTGATGATCTCTTACAATCACATTCTGGCCGGCTTTGGCCCGATTGCCCTGGCCACGCTCGGTCTCTGTTTCCGTCTGAACGGACTCATTACGATGGTCCTTTTCGGCATCGGACACGGGGTACTGCCGCTGGTCGCCTTCAATGAAGGCGCGGGCCATTATCAGCGGCTTGTGCAGATCGTGAAGGTCGCGGTTGGCTGTTCCGTCCTTTTTTCCGGGGCCAGTTCGCTGCTGCTTATCCTCTTTGCCAGGCCGATTCTTATGATATTTACGGGGGATACGGAGCTCGTGGCCGCGACCGTGCCGGCATTGCGGCTTTTTATCCTGGCGCTGGTCCTGCTCGGGCCGACGATTGTCTGGATCAATATGTTCATCGGACTTGGCAGGGGAACAACGGCCATGCTGCTCATGCTGTTCCGGGACGGTTTTTTACTGATCCCGCTGCTCTTCATCCTGCCGCACTGGCTGGGCATCGATGGCGTATGGATGGCCCAGCCGATTTCCACCGTGCTGGCCTTCTTCCTGATCCTGCTTTTATCCGCCAGACAGATCGACAGTTTTTCGAAGAAAACCCCATAAAAAAACGCCCCGGACAATCGTTGTTGCCGGGGCGCTGACAATGTTGAGATTAATTATGCAGGCTGAACATTGGCCGCAGCCGGACCTTTTTTACCTTGTTCGACATCAAAGCGTATCCGCTGACCTTCGTAAAGCGTCTTGAATCCGGAGCCCTGAATGGCGCTGTAATGGACAAACACGTCGCCGCCCTCGTCACTTTCGATAAAGCCGAACCCTTTCTTTTCATTGAACCATTTTACTTTACCTTCTGCCAAAGCTTTCTCTCCTCCTTTCTCGTTTTTTTCACCATTGAGCATCAAAAACAGCACAAATAAAAAAACCACCCCTTCTCTGGACAATGAGTCGGCTGTGGTTTATCTTTTCACTGCAGTTTACTGACACCCTGATGGTCCCCTGTCCTTCAGGTCCTCAATCTTCGCGCTGATGGATCACCATGAGATCATCAGAAATACATCGACCTTCCGGATGGCAGTCCCGTATCATCCATTTTTTTTAAAATCAAGCATTTTTTGCATATTTTTCGTCAGAGTATTCCTGTTAAAAGCAGCAAATCTTTCATTCGCCGCTTGCGAACCATTTTCCATCGGTTATGCAAAGCGCTCTCATTTTGAAGTTTTTGTGATCAAATGACAGGCGACCTGCCGGTTCTGGCCCTGCTTTTCAAGGCCCGGAGCAACCCTGTCACAGGGATCGAACCGGTAAGGACATCTGGGATGAAAGGCGCATCCCGAAGGAGGATCCAGCGGACTGGGAATATCCCCGGTCAGAATGATCCGGTCTGCAGCCCTCGGCGGACCGGCAGGCACGGCCGACAGAAGTGCCTGCGTGTAGGGGTGAAGCGGATGTTCGAACAGATCGTCGTTCTCGGCCAGTTCGACGATCTTGCCCAGGTACATCACCGCCACCCGGTCGCTCACATAATGGACCACGCTGAGGTCATGGGTGATAAACAGATAAGTCAGGCCGAACTGCACCTGCAGATCTTTGAGCAGATTCAATATCTGGGCCTGGATGGAGACATCGAGGGCCGATACCGGTTCGTCCGCCACAATCAGCTTTGGCCTCAGGGCAATGGCGCGGGCGATGCCGATCCGCTGTCGCTGCCCGCCACTGAACTCATGGGGATAGCGATGCATCTGTTCCTCGCTTAGACCCACGGTCATCAGAAGTTCGGCAACGCTTTTCCTCCGGTTTGCTTTCGAAACCGATTCATGAATCAGCAACGGTTCTTCGATAATATTACCGGCGGTTCGGCGGGGATTGAGCGAGGCATAGGGGTCCTGAAAAATCAGTTGAACCTGCTTGCGGTAATTTTTCAAGGCCTTCCCCGAATGAGCCTGAACGTCTTCCCCTGCAAACAGAATGGTTCCCGCAGTGGGAGTATCCAGCCTGACCAGCAGACGTCCCAGGGTGGACTTACCGCAACCGCTTTCTCCGACCAGGGCAAGGGTTTCACCTTCATGGATGGACAGAGAAACGCCGTCGACAGCCCTCACCACACCGCGCCGGCGTGCCAGAACCCCGCCACGGACATGAAAATACTTTCTAACATCCCTTGTTTCCATTAAAATTGTCGAACGGGTGTTATTCATATTTCCAGCAGCGAACCTGGTGATTCAGAATCGGCTCTGTCAGTTCCGGATGAAGCTGGCGGCAGACCGCCATGACATCACCGCAGCGTTCCTGAAAACTGCACCCCGCCGGAAGATTGTAGAGCGGCGGGATGGATCCGGGAATGACGGCCAGGCGATTCCGGGTTTCCTTTTTCTCATTCATTTTCGGAATGGATAGCATCAGGCCGAGGGTGTAGGGATGCAGGGGGGTCTCAAAAAGCGCTGAAACGGCGCCCTGCTCCACAATCCGGCCGGCATACATCACAGCGACCGACTGGGCGGACTCGGCGATCACCCCCAGGTCATGCGTCACGAGGATGACCGAAGTTCCCTTCTCGGTCTTGAGCTGGTTGATGAGGTCAATGATCTGCGCCTGGATGGTCACGTCGAGCGCCGTTGTCGGCTCATCGGCCAGCATCAGACGGGGATTGCAGGCCAGCGCCATGGCGATCATCACGCGCTGGCGCATGCCGCCGCTCATCTGGTGAGGGTAATCACCGGCACGGACTTCGGGTGCGGGAATCCCCACAAGGCGGAGCAAGTCGATGGCGCGCTGCCGCGCCTCCCGGCTGTTCAGGTGCTGGTGCAGGCGGATCCCCTCGGCAATCTGCTCTCCTACCCTGAATACGGGATTGAGCGAGGTCATGGGCTCCTGGAAAACCATGGAGATATCGCGGCCCCGGACCTGCCGCATTTCGTCCTGGGTGAGCTGAAGCAGGTCGCGGCCCTCAAAGAGGATTTGTCCGGATACGATCCGACCGGGCGGAATGGGAATCAGTCTCAGGATGCTCAGCGCCAGGACCGTCTTACCGCAGCCGGACTCCCCGACAATCCCCAGGGTATCGCCTGCGTTGAGGGCGATATCGACGCCGTCGACCGCCTTGACAACTCCCTTCGCGGTTGAAAAATGCGTCTTGAGGTTTTTGATTTCAAGGAGCGGCGGCATCTCTTTTCCAGTCTCTCAGGCACTGAAGCATCAACCGGACGCCGATGCCGGAAGCGCCCTTCGGCGTATAAGGTTTGTCCTTTGTCAACCAGGCGGGGCCCGCTATATCGAGATGAACCCAGGGATAATCACCGACAAATTTACTGAGGAAAGCCGCCGCCGTGATGGCGCCCCCCATCCGGCTCCCGGCATTCTTGAAATCGGCCACGTCGCTCTTGACCAGTTCGTGATAGTCTTCCCAGAGGGGAAGTTCCCAGACCCGCTCCCCGGTCTGATCCCCTGCCCTTCTGATTTTTTCCTTCAGCGGCCCATCGCTTCCCAGCATACCGATCACATGATCGCCCAGGGCAATTTTACAGGCGCCGGTCAGCGTGGCCAGGTCAATCACCGCGGCCGGTTTGAAGCGCTGCGCGTAGGTCAGGGCGTCCGCCAGAATCAAACGTCCCTCTGCGTCGGTGTTGACAACCTCAATCGTCTGTCCGGAAAGCGACCTGAGGATATCCCCGGGTTTATAAGCACAGCCGCCGGGGAGATTCTCCGTGGCCGGAACCAGCCCTACGACATTCAACGGGAGCTGCAGTTCGGCGGCAGCCATGATCGTCCCCATCACGGCAGCCCCGCCGGCCATATCCGATTTCATTTCTTCCATATTTTCTGAGGGCTTGATGGAGATGCCGCCGCTGTCGAAGGTGAGCCCTTTGCCGACGAGGACAATGGGAGATTCGCCCCGCTTTGCCCCCCGGTATTCCAGAATAATGAATTTGGGCGGTTCATCGCTGCCCCGGGCAACGCCCAGCAGGGCATGCATCCCCAGCTTTTTCATTTGCGCGGCATCGAGGACTTTCAGGCTCACGCGCTTCCGTTTGGCAATCCTTCGGGCAGCCTGCACCATGTCCGAGGGCGTCATTTCATTGCCCGGCGTCGAAACAAGATCCCGGGCAAAATGTACCGCCCGGGTACTGATTTCAGCCGTTTTGGCCGCAGCGCGAATTTCTCTCAACGCGCCGTCCCTGTCATCGACCACGGTGATCCGCTCTATCGCTTTTATCTTATCCCGTTCCAGGGTTTTATAGGGCGTAAACTGATAAAGGCCCAGGACGGCCCCTTCCAGTGCCGCTTCGGTCATCTGATTCATGGTTTGCCCGGGATCGTCCGCATCCATGAAAAAAGTAACTTCTTTCAGGCCCAGCTCCCGGATACGCCGGGCTGCTTTTGCATAAGCCCCCCGCAGTTTCTCGAGATCAAAATTCTTCTTCTGACCGAGTCCCGTCAGGATGATGCGTTTCGCAGGAATCGGGGCTCTCGCATAGAGTACCGCAAGCTCATGGAGCTTGCCATGAAAGTCGCCGCTTTTGATGATTTCATCAATGAGTCCGCCGATGGGCCCTTCCAAAAACCGGGCGGCGCCTTCCGGAGCGTCGCTGTCCTCAAAGTGGGTTACCACGAGGGCCTCCGCAGGATAGTCTGCCGGCCTGCCCTTCTTGACCTCGATTTTCATGCCTCAACCCCCGATAAATTCCCGATCGTATCAGACAAAAAAGTCTGCACTGGTGTCAATCGAAGAAACGATACCGCAAGATGGTATAAATGGCCGCAACGCCATCTTTCCAGTTTATTTTTTTCCCCTCATTATAGGTTCTGCCGCTATAGCTGATCGGGACTTCAT
>CAYXQK010000262.1:0-11516 GCA_964467445.1 uncultured Syntrophaceae bacterium | reverse complement strand
TTATTGAAGATGATGGGGAGATGTTCCTGATCGTGGATGTTTCCGGGACATCCTATCGCATTCCCCGGAAGATGGTCATGAAGGCGCACCTGGTCTATAAAATAGAAGGCAAAAAGATGGAGGACAACTGAATGTTTCAGGAACTTAAACGTCTGATTGAGCAGATGGGTAAGGATAGAGGGATTGATAAACAAATCATCATCGAGGCCCTGGAAGCGGCCATGCTCAATGCGGCACGGAAAAAAATGGGCATGCGCGTCGATATAGAAGCCCGTTATAATGAAGAAGTCGGTGAAATCGAGGTCTTTCATTTTAAAACCGTAGAGGAAAAGGTAACGGATGCGGAAACGCAGATATCTCTGACTGAAGCCAGGAAGGACCACGATGAGGAGACGGAACCGGGCGACAGTCTCGGAATCAAGGTGGACACCAGCACCCTCGGGCGGATTGCCGTACAGACGGCGAAGCAGATTATCATTCAACGGGTCAAGGACGCCGAAAGGGATAATGTCTATGAGGAGTACAAGACTCGCGTCGGAGAACTGATCAACGGCTTTGTCCAGCGGTTTGACGGCGGCAGCATCATTGTGAACCTGGGGCGGGCCGAAGGGATCATCCCGATTGGCGAACAGATCCACCGGGAGACCTACAAGCGGGGCGAGCGCATCCGCGGCTACATTTTTGAAGTGAAGAAAATCACCAAAGGTCCGCAGATTATTCTCTCCCGTACACATCCCAGCTTCCTCAAGGCCCTTTTTGAAATGGAAGTTCCGGAGATTTCCGAGGGTCTCATTGAAATTGTGAGCGTGGCCCGGGAGCCGGGCAAGCGGGCCAAGATTGCCGTAAGGACGAAGGATAGGGATATCGATCCGGTGGGAGCCTGCGTAGGAATGCGGGGCGCCCGGGTGCAGAGCGTCGTGCAGGAACTGCGCGGTGAAAAGATCGACATCGTTCCCTTTTCAGACGACCAGGCCAAGTATGTCTGTTCTGCCCTTTCGCCCGCCAAGGTCAACAGGGTCTTCATGGATGACGACGGCCGGGCCATGGAGGTCATTGTTCCGGACGATCAATTGTCCCTGGCCATCGGCAAGAAAGGACAGAACGTCAGGCTGGCCGTGAAGCTTACGGGATGGAAAATTGACGTGAAAAGCGAATCCATCGCGGCAAGCCAGGAGGAGGAAGGACACAAGGCCCTGATGAAGATCCCGGGCATTGATGAGACGACAGCAGAACAATTGTTCAATCAGGGGTGGAAGAATGTGGCCGCCCTGGCCGCTGCCGACATTGAATCTCTGACCGCCATCCCGGGGATTTCTCAAGAGCAGATTGCCGCCTGGGTTGAGGAGGCGGGGAAACTGATCGATCAGGCGCGTCCGGCCATGCCTCCTCAAAGGGAAAAGGCGGGCCGGACGGCGGGGAAAATGGATGCATAAGACTGGGGGTTAAGCATGTCGAAAAAGAGAGTATATGAACTGGCCAAAGAACTGGGCATCGAGAACAAGGAACTGATCACCCGGCTGGAAAAGCTGGGTATTTCCGTGAAGTCCCATTCAAGCTCACTCGAAGACAGTGATGTGGAGCGTCTGAAGAGAGATGTCCATGCCGCCGAACCCCATGAAGTGGAAGAAAAAAGAATAAAGTCAACCGTGATCCGTAGAAGGGCCGTCCATCTCGTGATCGAGGAAGAGCAGCCGAAAATTCCGGAGGTTGAAGCTGTTGAGGCCGCTGTTGAGCCGCCGGTAAAAGAAAAAAAACCCGAACCCGGGGGGCCCGCCCTGGTCCTTCCGGTAAAACCGGCAAAGGCGCCGGCTGTCGGCAAGGAAGAGCCGCCGGCGACGCCTGTCCGGGAGCCTGTCGGTGGGGTGAAAAAAGAAGAGGTTCCAACAAAATCGGCGGAGACGGCGCCCACGCAAAAAGACGTCCCTGTCTCTCCCGTTTCTGAGCCGCTTCGTCCGGAAGGAAAGAAGCCGCCGGAAGAAATAACGAAAGCACCCACGCCACAGACCACGAGAACTGCCACGATCGTGGGACGAAAAGAACTTCCCAAACCGCCGGGAATAAGAATTATCAAGGACATCACGCCGGCCCCCCCCAAAGGAAGCGAACCCCCGTCCGTCCGCCAGGAAATGGACAAACCCAGAAGAAAAGGGGCGAAGGCTCCGGTAGAAGTCGTCATCGGGGATAAGCCGGCTCTTCGGAAAAAAGCCCTGATCAAGAAGGTTTATGATAAAAAGGGTGGCCGTTTTGACGTGGTTGAACGGGATGACCGGCCCGGCAAGTGGAGAGAAGAAAAACGGCCTGCCGTCGTCAAAATGAGAAAAACGGAGATTACCGTTCCCAAGGCCGTCAAACGACGCATCAGGATCGGGGATGTCATCGCGGTCGGTGAACTGGCCAAGAAAATGGGGATCAAAGCCGGCGAAATCATTGCCAAACTGATGGGGCTGGGACTGATGGCCACCATTAACCAGGCCATTGACAGCGACACGGCGACGCTCATCGCCGGGGAGTTCGGATACCAGGTCGAGACGGTCGCCGCCGAATTTGAAGAACCCATTATGAAGACAGAGGTTTCTTCTGAAAACCTCAAACCCCGGGCGCCGGTGGTGACAATCATGGGGCATGTGGATCACGGAAAGACCTCGCTTCTGGATGCCATCCGGCAGACGAATGTCATCGACGGCGAAGCGGGCGGCATCACGCAGGCCATTGGCGCCTATCATGTGCACATCAAGAACAGGGACATTGTTTTCCTTGATACACCCGGCCATGAGGCTTTCACCGCCATGCGGGCCAGGGGTGCGCAGGTGACGGACATCGTGATTTTGGTTGTGGCCGCCGATGACGGCATCATGGATCAGACCGTTGAGGCCATCAACCATTCCCGGGTGGCCGGGGTCCCGATTCTGGTGGCGATCAACAAGATCGACAAGCCGGGAGCGGATATGGAGAAAATCAAGCAGGGCCTGACGCAGTATCATCTGGTTCCGGAAGAATGGGGGGGGGATACCATCTTTGCAGAGGTCTCCGCCAAAAAGAAGCAGGGCATTGAAGAGTTGCTGGAACTGATCCTCCTGCAGGCGGATATCATGGAACTCAAGGCGGATCCAGACGTTCCGGCGCGCGGCGTCGTCATAGAGGCCAAGCTTGACCGGGGCCGGGGGCCGGTGGCAACCGTTCTGATTCAGCAAGGGACCTTAAAAGAAGGGGATGCCTTTGTCTGCAAAACGGAGTCCGGGCGTGTGCGGGCCATGATCAACGATCAGGGGCGGCGGATTTACCAGGCCGGTCCCGCCATGCCGGTAGAAGTCATCGGCTTTTCCAAGGTGCCGCCTGTAAGCGCGGAATTTGTCTGTGTGGAAGACGAGAAGAAAGCCAGAAATATCGCCGAGTACTGGATCCGGAAAGAGCGGGAACGGGAACTGTCGGCGACGTCCAAGATCACCCTGGAGCAGCTGTATGAAAAAATCAAGGAAGGCACCAAAGACCTCAATATCATTGTCAAAGGAGATGTACAGGGGTCTATCGAAGCCCTGACGGAAGCCCTGAACAAACTCAGCACGCCGGATATCAAACTGAAGATTATTCACTCCTCCACCGGAACCATCACCGAAACGGATGTCATGCTGGCATCGGCATCCAACGCCATCATCATCGGGTTCAATGTCCGGCCGGACAGCCGCGTCGCGGAAATTGCCGGACAGGAAGGCGTGGATATCAAGCTTTATGACATCATTTACAACGTGATTGCCGATGTCAAGGCGGCCATGGAAGGACTGCTTGAGCCGGTCTTCAAGGAGGTCGTGCAGGGCAGGGCGGAAGTTCGCGATCTGTTCAAGATCAGCAAGGTGGGGACCATTGCCGGCTGTTCTGTGCTTGACGGGAAGATCGCCCGGAATGCCGGCCTCAGGGTGGTTAGAGACGGCGTCGTGGCCTATGACGGGAAGATTGCATCCTTAAAAAGGGTGAAGGACGACGTGCGGGAAGTCGCCGCGGGCATGGAATGTGGCATCGGTATTGAGAATTTCAATGATCTTCATGTGGGCGACATCCTGGAAGCCTACATCGAGGAAAAAGTCGAGAGAAAGTTGTAGTTTGCCCCATGGTCATCGGGTCGGGCATGATTGAATTATGGATTGCGGAAAGCCATTCCCTGAAGGATAAAAGGGCGGTCCTCCGCAGAATCCTGAAACGGGCGCAGAACGAATTCAACGTCTCCATCGCGGAGGTGGGAGACAACGATCACTTGCGGCGGGCGAAAATCGGCTTTGCCATGGTCGGCAATGATCAGCGCTTCATTAACGGAAAGATCGATCACCTCCTGAACTTTATCGAACAGATGCAGATTGCCGAGGTGATCAACAGCAGGATTGAAATCACGGGCTTTTCCGGGGTGATGGATTCTTCCGGATTTTCAATGGAAAAATATGACGACCTTTAAACGGGCAGAGCGCGTGGCGGATCTCGTCCAGCGTGAAATCTCCGATATTTTGCTGAAACAGGTCCGGGATCCGCGGATTCGCGCGGTGACGATTACCGGCGTCAAGGTGACCGACGATCTGCGCCTGGCGAAGATTTATTTTGTGGAGCTGGCCCAGGAGGGCATCCATTCGGAGACGCTCATCGGGCTCGAAAAGGCGACCGGTTTTCTGAAGCGGGAACTCGGGAAGCGCCTGCAATTGCGTTGTGTGCCGGATCTGATCTTCAGGGTAGACGCCTCGTTTGCCTACGGAAGCCGCATCGATCGGCTGATTGCGGAAATCAAACGGGAAGGGACGGGTGATGATAACCAGGATCATTGACATCATAAACAGGAACGCGACTTTTCTGATTACATCCCATGAACGGCCCGACGGCGACGCCCTGGGTTCCGAACTGGCATTCTACCACATGCTGAAAGCCTGCGGCAAGACGGCAACCGTTTACAATCAGGACCAGACACCCGGTCATTACCGCTTTCTGCCAGGCGCTGCCGTGATCGTCAACGACCTGCCGCCGCCGGAATCCTTCGACACAGCCTTCATCCTGGACTGCAGCGAGCTGGATCGGGTGGGCCGGGAAGCCGGTCAAATCAAAAAAATCAGGAAGATCATCAACATTGATCACCATGTATCCAACAACGGTTTTTGCGACGCCACGCTGCTCGATGCCGAGGCCAGTTCCACCGGGGAGCTGATTTACAGGCTCGCGGAGGCAATGGCCCTGAGGCTGACGCCGGAGATGGCCACGAACCTCTATGCGGCCATTCTGACCGATACGGGCGGCTTCTGTTACGGAAACACCACGCCGGACTGTCTTGTGATCGCCGGCCGGCTTGTGGAGAACGGCGCCCGTCCGCAGTGGATCTCGGAAAATATCTATGAGAACGCCCCCCTGGTGAAAATCCGGCTTCTGGCCGGGGTTCTGGAAACCCTGACAATCGATATGAACGGCAAGGTCGGATCCATGGTCGTGACGAGGGAAACGCTTGCCAGGGCCGGCGCTTTGCACGAGCATACAGAGGGTTTTGTGGACGTGCCGCGCACGATTCAGGGGGTTGAAGTCTCCATTCTCTTCAGCGAGCTGGAGGAGAATTATTTTAAACTGAGCCTCCGCTCCAAGGGGCGTCTCAACGTGGAGCGCGTGGCCGGTAAATTTGGCGGAGGCGGACATATTAATGCGGCCGGATGCCGCATCAGGGGGGATATCGACACGGTCAAACGGCTGGTGCTGGCCCAGATCGAGGCCGTTGGCTGAATGAACGGGGTTGTGGTCATCGACAAACCCGCCGGGAGGACGTCTCATGATGTCGTGGCCGGAATCCGTCGCGTTCTGGGCATCAGAAAGATCGGTCATGCGGGGACCCTGGACCCTCTGGCGACCGGCGTGCTGCCCATTTGCATCAATGAAGCCACAAAGCTGATTCCGTTCTTTGACAGTCATCGCAAGGATTATCTGGCGACCCTGCGCCTGGGTGTCCGGACAGACACGCTGGACCGGGAGGGCCGGATCATCTCACAGCAGACGCCATCGGTAACGCCGGAAGAGGTTGCCGCGGTCCTTGGGACCTTTGTGGGGAAAATCACGCAGACCCCCCCGCGGTATTCCGCGGTAAAATTTCAGGGACGGCCCCTATACGCATGGACGCGCAAAGGAATTGACATCGAACCGCTTCCCCGCACGGTGGAAATTTTCAGCTTGACGGTGGACCGGATCGCCCTGCCGGAGGCGACTTTCTGTGTTTCCTGCAGCAAGGGCACCTATGTCCGCTCGCTCTGCGCGGATGCAGGGGAAAAGCTGGGGTGCGGCGCCTGCCTGACCGAGCTGCGCCGGACGGCGAGCGGTCCCTTTACAGAAAAATCAGCATTTCTGCTCGATGGATTGGCGCCCGAGCGCCAGCAGCAGATGCTCAGGGAGGGCCTGATTCGCCTGACGGATACCCTGCCGGGACTGCCGGCCATCAGGGCGGATGCGGCCCTGTTGGCCCGATTGAAAACGGGCTGCCAACCGACGACGGATGCGATGCGGGGGTATGATATCCCTTTCCTTGCCGGGGGAGATATGGTAAAGTTTATCACAGCCGGGCAGGATCTGGTGGCGGTTGCAAAAGCGCTTTATGGGTCGGATCAAGTGCCGGTCGTGGATGAAAAAACGCAGATGTTCCAAATATTGAGGGTATTTAACGAAATTTGATCAAACGAAAAACAGTGTGAGAAGGAGGGAAAACGAGGTGTTAGATGTAGAAAAAAGAAAAGGGATTATCAGTAGTTTCCAGTTGCACGCGTCCGATACAGGGTCGCCGGAAGTTCAGGTCGCGCTCCTGAGTGCTCGCATCACTTACCTGACCGATCATTTCAAGGAGCATAAAAAGGACCATCATTCCCGCAGGGGTCTGTTGAAGCTCGTCGGCCAACGGAGACGGCTTTTGGACTATATGAAGAAGAAGGATCCGGAACGTTACCGAGCGATCATTCAGCGCCTGGGATTAAGAAAATAACTCTGGCAATACGGCTAACGGCAAATGGTTAAAGGCAAGGAACAAAGACAAAGCAGCCCCTTCCAGCTTTTTGTTAATGTCCAGCCTTGTCCTTAACCATGGGCCTTTAGCCTTTCGCCATGAACCGAATGAAAGGAAATTGAAACTCATGAAAGAAATATTCAGTGCAGAGTTTGCGGGGAGAACCATCTCCCTGAAAGCGAACTATGTTGCCGCTCAGGCAGACGGCGCCATCCTTGCCACTTACGGGGACACGGTTGCCCTCGTGACGGCGGTGTCGTTGAAACATGGCCGGGAGGGGATTGATTTCATGCCCCTGACGGTGGATTATCAGGAAATGACCTATGCGGCGGGCAAGTTCCCCGGTGGTTTCTTTAAACGGGAAGGACGTCTCAATGAACGAGAAATTTTGACGTCCCGCATGATCGACCGGTCGATCCGCCCCCTCTTTCCCAAGGGCTATACATTTGAAACACAGATCATGGCAACGCTGCTGTCTGCAGACAACGAAAATGACGGTGGTGTGGCGGCCATGCTGGCGGCTTCCGCCGCGCTGGAGATATCCGATATTCCCTTCAAGGGGCCGATCGCCGGGGTGCGTGTCGGGCGTCTGGAGGGGCAGATGGTCTGCAACCCCTCTCTGGAGGCCATGAAACAGAGCGAATTTAACCTTTTCCTCGTGGGACGGAAAGTTCCCTCTCCTGCCGGCGGCGGTTATGACGTCAACCTGGTGATGCTGGAAGGGGAAGCCTCGGAAGTGGATGAAGATGTCCTGGTGGACGCCATCAATTTTGGACTGGAGAGCCTCAGGCCCGTCATCGACCTGCAGGACCGCATGCGCGAGGCTATCGGCAGGGGGAAAAGGGCCTTTACACCGGCCGTTGTAGACGAGGGACTGATACTCAGGGTTGCGGATGCGGCCCTGCCGGCCTTTGAGGAAGCCTATCGTATCGCGCGCAAGCAGGAACGATACAGCCGGCTTGATCAGATCCGGGAGCAGGTCATTGCGGCACAGACCGCCGATGCTTCCGCTTCGAAAGGGACGGTCTCCGCGATTTTAGAAAATCTTGAACGGCGCGTGATCCGGACCATGATTCTCAAAGAAAAGACAAGGATCGACGGCAGGTCCTCTGCAGAGATCCGTCCGATCAGCTCGGAAGTGGGCATTCTGCCGCGCACGCACGGTTCTGCGCTCTTCAACCGGGGCGAAACGCAGGCTCTCGCTGTTGTGACATTGGGGACGTCCTCGGACGAACAGCGCATGGACTTTGTGAGCGGCGAAGAGAGAAGAGCCTTTCTGTTGCACTATAATTTTCCGCCCTATTGTGTGGGTGAGGCCAAGCCCCTGCGCAGCCCGGGTCGGCGGGAAATCGGACACGGCAATCTGGCCCGCAAGGCCATGATTCCCGTCCTGCCCGCCCCGGAGGTATTCCCGTACACGATCCGGATCGTCTCCGAGATCCTCTCCTCCAATGGCTCATCATCCATGGCCACGGTGTGCGGCGGCAGTCTGTCGCTCATGGACGCCGGCGTCCCGGTGAAGGCCCCCGTCGCGGGAATCGCCATGGGGCTCCTGAAGGAGGGCGATGAGGTGGTTGTCCTGTCGGACATCCTGGGCGATGAAGATCATGCCGGGGATATGGATTTCAAGGTGTGCGGCACCCGGAAGGGCGTCACGGCCATGCAGATGGATATCAAGATCGACGGTTTGACGGAAAGCATTCTGAGAAAAGCCCTTGCCCAGGCCAGACAGGGAAGACTGTTTATCCTTGAAAAGCTGGACGAAACCCTCAGCGAACCGAGGGCAGACATTTCCATGTACGCGCCCCGGATTACCACCGTGAAAGTGAGACCGGAAAAGGTCAGAGACGTCATCGGCTCCGGCGGCAAGAATATCCGTCATATTGTCAGTGAGACCGGTGTCACCATCGATGTGGAGGACGACGGCACCGTGACCATTGCTTCCAGCGACGCCGATGCCGCCGCGCGCGCCGTGGCCATGGTGAAGTGGCTGACGGAAGATGCGGAAATCGGCAAGATTTATGTGGGAACCGTGAAGAAGATCGTTGATTTCGGCGCCTTTGTGGAAATCCTGCCCGGGACGGAGGGTCTCGTGCATATCTCACAACTGGCCAAGGAGCGCGTCAACAAGGTGACCGATGTCCTTCAGGAGGGCGACGAAGTGATGGTCAAGGTCCTTGAGATTGACAAGCAGGGGAAAATCCGATTAAGCAGGAAGGAAGCGCTGGGCGCCCATGTACAGAAAGACGATTCTCAGTAACGGTGTTCGCGTCATCTCTGAAGAAATCGACCATGTCCGGTCTGTTTCCATCGGGATCTGGGTGCTGTGCGGTTCCCGTCATGAGGACCGCCATACGAACGGCATGTCTCATTTCGTCGAGCACATGCTGTTCAAAGGCACCCGGAGCCGGACGGCCTTTGATATCGCCTCGGCCATTGACTCCGTGGGCGGAGTGATGAATGCCTTTACCGGCAAGGATCTGACCTCCTTCTACATCAAAATCCCCGATTATCACCTGGCCATGGCCATCGATCTGCTGGCGGATATCTTCAAGAACTCCCTCTTTGATCCTGAAGAAATCAGCAAGGAAAAGTCTGTGGTTATTCAGGAAATCAATATGCTGGATGACTCGCCGGATGACTATATTAATGATTACTTTGATGAAAAATTCTGGAAAGACCACCCGCTGGGTTACCCGGTTCTGGGGAACAAGGCGCTTGTGGAGGGTTTCAACCGGGAGGCAATCGTCCGTTTTGTCGATGACCGTTACCGGGGGGGAAATGTCGTCCTGACAGCGGCCGGCAACTTGAAGCATGATGTTCTGGCGGAACTGGTCGACCAGGCTTTCGGTTCCGTGGACAGGGATGTGAGGCAGAACGGTTGCGTTTCCCCCGAAATTTCGGCCGGGGTTGACGTTATCCACAAGGACCTGGAGCAGGTTCATATGATCATGGGCTGCCCCGCCCCGTCTTCTATCAGTCCAGGCCGTTATCCCGCTTTCCTGCTGAATGCCGTTTTAGGCGGCAGCATGAGTTCGCGACTGTTTCAGGAAATCCGGGAAAAACGGGGCCTGGCCTATGCCATTCATTCCTACCTGTGTGCTTATCAGGACGCGGGGATGTTGGGGATTTATGTGGGGACCAGCGCGGACCGTGTCCAGGCAGTTACCGGCCTTATTTTGGATGAAATGCTGCGCATGACAAATGTTTCCCTCACTGAGCGGGAATTGCACTCGGCCAAGGAACTCGTTAAGGGTAATTTCCTGCTGAGCATGGAAAGCACGGATAACCGGATGACCCGCCTGGCCAGAAATGAGATCTCTTTCCGGGAGCATATTCCCGCGGAAGAGGTGGTCCGACGCATTGATGCCGTTACTTGCGAAGATATCCAGGCTTTGGCCGCTGAGATGTTCAATCCCGCCGCCATCGGTCTGGCAGCGATCGGACCGATTACCGAAAAGGATCTGACGCTGGGTATTTTGAAGTGTTGAATGCTGATGGTATGGTAAGTGAAACGGTTGTTGTTGCCATTCAAAAATTGCCGGGGAATGAGGATCTGCCGCTTCCCCGGTACATGACGGAGCACGCGGCCGGTCTGGATTTGTTTGCGGCGGTCCGGCAGGACGTTGAGCTGTGTCCGGGACGGCGGGAGATGATCCCCACCGGGCTGGCGATTGCCCTGCCGGAAGGTTACGAGGCCCAGATCCGGCCCCGCAGCGGGATCGCCTGGAAGCACGGGACCACGCTGGTGAACGCCCCGGGCACCATCGATGCCGATTATCGGGGGGAGATCGGCATTCTGCTGATCAATCATGGCGACCACGCCTTTGTCATCCGGCGGGGGGACCGGATCGCGCAGATGATCGTACAGCGGGTGTGCCGCGTCCAATGGGACGTCCAGTCCGAGTTGAACCCGACAACCCGCGGCAATGGGGGCTTCGGACATACGAAAAAATAGAGGGCCATATCCCATGAAAAAATTTAAAGTCGGCAAAACCATTCAGGAAATCAACGAAAAAATCAAACAAGGAAAAGCCGTCGTGGTGACGGCCGAGGAAATGATTGACATCGTGGAACGGCACGGAGATGTGGAGGCCGCCCGCCGGGTCGATGTGGTCACCACGGGGACCTTTGCTCCCATGTGTTCCTCCGGCGCCTTCCTGAATGTGGGTCATACCGCGCCCCGGATCAAGGCCGACAAGATGTGGCTCAATGATGTCGCGGCCTATGGCGGTCTTGCCGCGGTCGATTGTTATATCGGGGCGACGGAGGTCGCCGAGGGCGATCCCCTGAACAGCGTCTATCCGGGTGAGTTCAATTACGGGGGCGGTCATGTTATTCAGGATTTAGTGGCCGGCAATGTCATCCGGTTGAGAATGGAAGGATACGGGACGGACTGCTATCCGGCGCGCAAGCACGAAAAGAATATCACGCTTCACGATCTGCGGGACGCCATCCTGTTTAATCCGCGCAATGCCTACCAGAACTACAGTTGCGCCGTGAACATGTCCGACAAAAC
>CAYXQK010000261.1:0-9967 GCA_964467445.1 uncultured Syntrophaceae bacterium | reverse complement strand
GTGAACAGCTTTTCGATCTCCAGCTGCTCAAAGAGGACAAAATTCTGATCCCTCATGTTCACCAGTAAATTACTCATCATAAACCTCCTTCCAAATTCTGTTAGATTGTCTGAAAATTATTATTCTGGCTGATCATCTCATCCGTCTTGCAATAGCTTTTAAGACCTTTGATGAAGATGCTCAGGCTTCCCTTTATCGTTGAACGGATCCTCTCCTCCCGGTGCGCCTCCTTGCCGGTGAAAAGGTGCAGAGAAATGATCCCGTTGAGAAAACCCCAGATGGCGTTGCGGCATTGCCGGACATTGATATCTGCGGGAAATTCGCCTTGTTCAATGCCACGCTGCAGAATGGTCTCGATCATTTTAATGGTGTTGTTTGTGACTTCGATAATATGTTCATTGACTGATTGCGCCAGATTCATATCTTCCGTGTGGAGCATGAAGGTCATCATGATCCTGAATAACTCCCGGTCGTTCAGAAAAAAATCGAAATAAATGAAGGCAAATTCGAGGATGAGTTCGGCTGCCGATTTGTTGTCTTGAAAGAGATGATCGGATTTTTTATTGAACTTTTCGATATCGCTGAAGAGAATGTGCGTGTAGATTTCTTCCTTGCTTTTGAAATACAGATAAATGGAACCCTTGCTGAGTTCTGATTTTTTTGCGATGTTGTCGACCGTAACATACTTGAAGCCCTTTTCGAAAAACAGCTTTCTGGCTGCGTTGACGATCACGCTTCGCCTCTGCTCTTTCTCTCTTCTCCTTCTCTCCTCAAGCCCCATGACAGTAATCTCTTCTTTGCGGATGAAAATTCTATGGCTCGTGACCGTTGTTCAGAATTTGAACTTAAGTCAATTACTGACCAACGGTCAGATACTGAATACACGCGCTTTCTTGCTTTGTCAAGAAAAAAAAGATCTTTAAGTGAAAAATTTTTCCCCGATCCCCGTTATGGAAAATATGCTTTTAGATTCAACTGGATAAGATCTTGAGGCGGAATTCTGAAATATGCTGCGGATGCCCGGTCACATCACTAATTTTTAACATTTCAATCAGCGCCGCTATGGTGTATAATAAAAGTCAGGTGCTTAAACCGATATTCCAAAGTTTTCAGGATAGCCGCAAACTTCAGCCCGCGTAACGAAGAGATCGGATCGTTGCGTTCTTCACGAGGCATGTTTGTTTAAGGAGGCATGTTTGTTTATGGATGAAGGAAGAATCACCACGACCCTGCCGGAATGGACGCCGGAGATGATCCTCCGGTTGTCTGGAGATTACTGGAAAACCTGCGCCCTGCATGCCGGCGTCAAACTGGACGTCTTTACGATCATCGGAGAGGGCTGCCTTTCCGCAAACGAAATCGCCGGGCGGATCAAAAGTGATTTACGGGGGGTCACGATGCTTCTGAACGCACTGACAGCCATGAACTTCTTGATCCATCAAGACAAGGGGTATGCGAACTCCGCGGCCGGCAAATCCTTCTTGTCGAAGGATTCGGATCACTACCTGGGCTACATGATCATGCACCATCATTATCTGATGGAATCCTGGTCGCAACTGGACAAAGCCGTCAAAACCGGCAAGCCCCTGCGGACAAGATCCTCTCAAAGCGACGCCGCGCGGCGGGAGAGTTTCCTGATGGGCATGTTCAATATCGCCATGAAGGTCGCACCGCGAATCGTCGCTGCCGCGGACCTCTCGAAGCGGCGCCATCTTCTCGACCTGGGCGGGGGACCGGGAACGTACGCCATCCATTTCTGCCGGGCCAATCCGCAACTCCGGGCGACCATTTACGATCTTCCGGAAACACGGCCCTTTGCTGAAAAGACCATCGCGAAATTCGGCTTGGCCGACCGTATCGCCTTTGCGGAAGGCAATTTCATCAAGGACGACATCCCGGGGACCTACGACGTCGCCCTGCTTTCGCACATTCTTCATGCGGAAGGACCGGATGTCTGCCGCAAGCTCATAAGGAAAGCCGTCTCGGCCGTCCAGCCGGGAGGATTGATCATCATCCACGAATTCATCCTCGACAATACGATGGACAGCCCTTTGCATCCAGCCCTGTTCGCGCTCAATATGCTGCTGGGCACCTCCGCCGGTCAGGCCTACTCCGAAAAACAGATCATGGACATGCTGGCGGAAGCCCGTGTCAAGGATGTCAGGCGAATCCCCGTCGAGACCCCGAATGATTCGGGCATTATTATCGGATATGTATCGGGATAACCATCCCCTGCCGCAACAGCGCCGTCCCGGGAAAGCCAAGTATGAAAAAATCGACAAAAGCAATGTTCAGAAAGCACGGATGGCGGATAGACAGATTTATCCATAACTATATATACTTCGTTTACTACCATCCCTATGTCCGGCTCGTCTATCGGCAGTTCGTGGTCGCGGCCCGATACCTGTCGCACTTCCGGATCATGGCGCCGGTGCTGCGGACAGCTTTTAACCGCTATCACTCGAAGGTTCTGTCTGCCGGAAATGTCCGGAAAATCCTGACGCTTGAGGAAGACATCCACCTCGTTTCGGAAAACAACCGCCAGATCATCCCCTACCAGTATGCCACGGACATCATTTTGCGCAATCCTGGTCACATCGCCGTCATGGATTGTCCCTGCAAAAAGACAAGGGCTGCGGGGCATTCCTGCAAGCCGCTCAATTCGTGCCTCGCCGTCGGCGAGACCCTGGCCCAATTCTGGATCGAGCACTGCGAAAAGTACCATGCCCGCAGAATCACACAGCAGGAAGCCCTGGAGATTGTCCGGTCATTGAGGAAAAGCGGGCACGTCACCCAGGCTTTCTTCAAGGTCGCCACCGGAGGCCACTCCGGCGTGATCTGCAACTGCTGTCCGCGGTGCTGTGTGAGCCTGGAATCGACAAAGCTCGCCCGACTCTGGAACGACAATCTGTCCATGAACACCGAATCCGGTTATTCTGTCATCCACAACGCCGATGCATGCAAACAATGCGAGGCCTGCGCCGCCGTCTGCCATTTCGGCGCCATCCGCTTCCACGACGGTTTGCGGATCTATGACCGGAAGCTGTGCATGGGTTGCGAGCTTTGCGTGGAACACTGCCCCGAGGGCGTGCTTTCGCTTTATCAGGATGAAGAAAAATCGCTTCCCCTGGACATGGATCTTGTCCGGAAGCGGATCTGCTCACAACAGGGTGCCTGTAATGATTGAAGAATACGATGTCATTGTCGTCGGCTCCGGGGTCGGGGGCGCAACGGTGGCCCGCGAGATGGCCAGGGCGGAACGCAAAGTGCTGTTACTCGAAAGAGGCGGCCGCTTCAACATGATGGGCGTCAGCTTGACAATGGGCGCCATGCTCCGGCGCTTCGGTTTGACCCTGAGCCGTGAAGGAAACCACGTGACCTTTGCAGACAACTACGGCGGCGCATCGAATCTGGCCGCCGGGTGCGCCTTTCCTCCGCCGGCGTCCGTCTTTGCCCCTTTCGGCATCGACCTGCGCGAGGAAGCCGAGGAGGCAAGAAAGGACATGTGGGTCGGAAAGCTTCCCGATGAACTGGTCGGCGCAGCAAATCTGCGACTGCTGGATGCGGCGAACGCAGCGGGCTATCACTGGGGAAAACTTGATAATTTCATTGATTCCGGCGCGTGCGTGATGGGCTGCGGCGACTGCATGCTGGGGTGCAAAACCGGTGCAAAATGGACTGCGCGTGTTTACGGGGATGAAGCCGTCCACCTCGGCGCCGACCTGCTGCTGCATGCCGGGATCACCGAGGTGATCGTGGAAAACGACCGGGCCATCGGGGTCAGGGGGAAGCGCCTGGGCCGATCATTCGAGTATTTCGGGAAGCTGATCGTCCTTTCGGCGGGGATGGACAACATCCATATCCTTCGCCGGGCCGGAATCCGCGAGGCCGGCATGGGGTTCTGCTGCGACTGGCTGCAGTTCGTGGGCGGCATGATTCCGGGAATCACGGGCATCGGGAGCAACCCGATGACGGTGGGAACCCTCGAACACTATGAATCCGACGGCATTCTCATCGTTCCTGTCTTTCCGAACTGGGCGCAGTTTATGGTCATGCTCGGCATGATGGGGCCATCGCACCTTCTGAAGTTTGCGGATTTCTGGAAATACACGGGCATTATGGTCAAGATCAGGGATGAAACGGCAGGCGAAATTCATGCGGGGTTATCCTTCACAAAACCGATTACGGCCACTGACCGAAAAAAACTCGATAAGGGGGTCGGCATCATCCGCCATATTCTGCGCGAGGCGGGGGCGCGCGAGGACAGCATCCTGGCCCTGAAGCCTTCGGGCGCCCATCCGTCCGCGACCTGCCGCATCGGCGAGGTCGTTGACGCAAACCTCGAAACCCGGATCAGGAACCTGCATTGCTGCGACGCCAGCGTTCTGCCTTCAGCGCTCGGCGCGCCCCTCATGTGGACGCTCGCGGCCCTCGGCAAGCGGCTGTCGAAACATCTGAACCGCAGACTCGATTCGGCGTAAAATGGCAAATACGGAAGGGAGGCGGAAAAGTTTAAGATGAATATCGTAGATTTAAAGAATTATCCATTCAAGGGGTTTATGAATGAAGAAGAGGCGCTGCGCCTGTACGAGCTGGCCCGCGAAGCGAGCCGCTTCGGCCCCTGTCTGGAAATCGGCAGCTACTGCGGACGGTCGGCGGCATACCTGGGTTTGGGCTGCCGGGAAAGCGGCGGCGTCCTCTTTTCGATCGACCATCACCGGGGCTCTGAAGAACAGCAGCCCGGCCAGGAATACTTCGATCCCGATCTGGTGGATCCTCAGACGGGCCTGATCGACACCTTTCCGCTTTTCCTGAAAACGATAGCCGCTCTCGGCCTCGAAGACACCGTAATCCCCATCGTCGCGAAATCGGCGATGGTCGCCCGGAACTGGTTCACCCCCTTGAGCCTGGTCTTCATCGACGGCGGCCACACCTTCGATGCGGCTTTCACCGATTACAGCGGCTGGGTATCTCATATTATGCCTGGCGGGTTTCTCGTGATTCACGATATTTTCCCCGATTCCGCCGACGGCGGCCAGGCGCCATCCTGCATCTACCGGATGGCCCTCGCTTCGGGGCTGTTCACGGAACTGCCCCTGGTCAAGACGCTGGCGGTGCTCAAACGGGCGGCGTGCGGAGAAATAACCGTTGCAGCCGGACAGCGATGGAAGGAGATGCGCCGCACTTAAGATTTTTATTGATAATGACGGGCATTGATGGTAAGAACGACGCCCTGCACAAGGCAGACCGTGTAATCACCATCCTGCTGGGGGATCGTTCAATGGTAGGACAACGGACTCTGACTCCGTGAATCTTGGTTCGAATCCAGGTCTCCCAGCCAAATAATATCAAGGGGTTAACCGAGCGATGGTTAACCCCTTTTTATTTGTCCTGCCGTTCTCTCCCCATCCTCTCCCCACTTTTTGGATAATTTAATCTCACCATAAACTTAAAAACAAAAACCCGGAAGCCAATTCGGATTCACACCGAAAAATGCCTGTTCAGAAGCCCACCCAACGGGTATTATTTTCGAGAGATTCACGGCTGTTTACTATAGCATTGGCGGAAAAATCCCCATCAGGGTATCCGATAGCGATGGAAATGATGATCCTCTTATTGTCCGGTATTTGCGCCATTTCTCTCAAAACCTCAGGATACAACCCCCCTTGATCTTCAATGCAGGTGCCGAGACCAAAGCTCAGTGCGGCCAGACAAAGCGTCTGCATGGCTGCCCCAAGATCGAGCAGAGGCCCTGCATCGCTCAATGACCTGTCTGTCAGGATTAAGATGCCGACCGGAGCGTCAAAGAAACGGAAACCCCGCTCCAGCCACGCCGCCCTTTTCTCTTTATCTTCCCTACTAATGTCCATCAGTTGAAATAGCTTCTTGGCAAGATCTACTTGACGCTCCCTGTAAATGCTGCCATTCGGGCAGTTGACGACATGATGGTCAGGATGCATCGGCTCACCTCTGTTTAATTTATCTACGATGCCCACTCTCACTCTGTCCAGAACATCACCCGTCAGTACAATGAATTCCCATGGCTGCGTATTCATCGCCGAGGGCGCTCTGCAGGCTGCGTCGAGTATCTTGGCTAATATCTCCTTTGAAACGGGATCTGATTTAAATCCCCTGATGCTTTTTCTTTTGTAAATCGCTTCTATGATGTCCATGTCATTCCTCCTTTGAATGGGGTTGCCTGTGGGTCCTGCCGGCGCTGGTTGTCACAACTGGAGTCAGGGTGTCCGGTCCAAAATGGGGCTAATTCATCAGATATAAATGGGCTATATCATAATCTTTTAAACCTGATTTCACACTTCCTGTGTCCCTTGGCGATGGTCTCTCCCAGGTCCAGCTCGCAGCCAAAAGAACTGGCAATGCCCCTGTCACCCTGCATGGCGATATCGCAAAGCCTGGCAATCTGTTCATCTGTCGCTCCGTGCGATTGCCATGCCGCTACAAGGGGACAATAGTGAAAGTCTATATGAAGCTGGTCATCTGTACAGGTCAATGTCTTCATCTCAAAAACCATTCTGGCCGGCAAGGTGAAAAGGGTCTTCTTGAGCCCCTTGAGGCTTTTTGTGCCTGCTTCCGCGACCAAATGATCCCCCTGAAAACACCCGCACCTCAGAATCGCTGCTTTCGCGAACTCGTCGGTGTTTATGCCGCGCTTCTCCGCCTCATCCAGCAGGAGATACAACCATGCGGCCCTGTGTTCCAGCGTCTCCCGGATTGCCTTGATAATCCTGTTTGCGTGCTTCGGATTATTCTTAATGATTGACATGGCGCCACTTCCTTTTTAATATCGAATCATAATTACGCATCAAGTTTTTTTAACACAGGATCATTTGCCAGGAGTATATTGGTGGTTTCGGTTTCGTCGTCATAAATGAGAACTGCCGATCCGTTTTTAAGTTTGTCTTTTACATATCTGAATTTTGTTTCCCAGGAAACCTCCATTTCACCATAATCAGTACCATCTCTTGAAATAAATTCATTGATGACTCCCCGTAAGGCTTTAGCACTGAGTTTATTGACTGGAATTTTATGGATAGTCATTTAAACTTGCCCCACCTGCCAATGCTTTGCCTATTACGTGGACCCGTTTACGATTGTGATCTGATCATTCAGCGTCCAGAAATCATAGATATAGCCGATCCCGAATATTCCCAGCGTGCACAGATAGATGATGCCGCTTATCCACTTCCCCATGTACATCCGGTGTATTCCAAAAAGGCCCAGAAAGGTCAGTAGTATCCAGGCAACCGAATAATTGATTCTTCCTAAACGGAATCGGATGTCCGCTTGCCGATTCAAGGAAGGGATCAGGAAAAGATCAATCAACCAGCCGATCCCCAGAAGACCGAGCGTGAAAAAATAAATCGTCCCGGAAATAGGCTTGCCAAAATAGAAGCGATGCGATCCGGTGAAGCCAAAGATCCAGAGAACGTAACCAATCGTGAGGCTGTGAGTTTTGTCTTGCTGTTCCATGTGTTATTATCCCCCTCTATTTCCCCTTGAAATTCGCCTCGCGCCGCTCGATGAAAGACATGACCCCTTCCATGGCGTCTTCACTGTTTATGATCGGCAGGAGATCCTGCAGGAGCCGCGCCAGGGCCGCGTTTTGCCCCTCGACGGAGGAAATCCGCGCCGATTTGAGCGCCGCCATCACGCCGAGCGGCGCCCGCTTCGATATCTCGGTGGCAAGCTCGATCGCGCGATCCAGTTCCTTCCCGGGCTCGGTCAACTCCTGGACGAGGCCGAGACGATAGGCTTCGGCGCCGGTGATCTCATCGCCGGTGAGGAGATACCGCATCGCATTCCCCCAGCCGATCTCCTGAAAGAGCCGGACCGTGCCGCCGCCGACCGGATAAATGCCGCGCCTCACCTCCAGCAGCGCAATGCGCGCGTCGGTGGATGCCACGCGGATGTCCTGGGCAAGCAGGAGTTCGAAGCCGATCGTATAGCACCTGCCCCGAATCGCCATCACCACGGGCTTTCTGCATCGTGCACCCGTGTCGAGGCCAAGGGGATGGATACAGCCCTCCGGAATGCCCCACGTCCCCTTCGACAGCACTGCAGCCCATTTATCGAGCTCCAGCCCAGAGGTGAAATGGTCGCCGTGGGCAAACAGGACACCGCAGCGAAGTTCCGGATTCCGGTCCAGTTCCCCGTAGGCGTGTGCAAGCTCTTCGTACATCTCCAGGTCGAAGGCGTTTCGTTTCTTCGGACGGTTGAGTCCCATTAGAAATACATGGCCGCGCGTTTCAATGGTGATTCTCGTGTAACTCATGCAGTTTTTCCTCCTCTTTCAGAACGGGTTGGAGTGATCATGATTTTCCCACAATGGGACCATATCAATAAACGCAGCTTCCTGGACATTCGGCTGCCGAAGCGTTTTCGGATCGACCTCGGAGATCGACATTTCATCCGACGGATAGGGTTTCAATATCGACAGAAGCCCCCTTTGATCCCGGTTTTCAGGGTCGATCCAATATCTTTCCCAATCCTTCGGCAGAATGACCGGCATTCTGTCATGTATGGGGCGCAGAAGATCATTGGGCTCGGTCGTGATGATTGTGCAGGTATTAACGGGCTTCTGTTCAGGCGAGATCCAGGTTTCATAAAGGCCCGCAAGACCAAAAGGTTCTCCCGATTTCAACGAAAATCTGAGAGGCTTTTTGACCTTCCCCAGTTTCTGCCATTCATAAAACCCATCCGCAACAATCAGGCATCGTCTTTTTTGGAAGGCATTTTTGAAGCTCGGTTTCTCCGCAATGGTTTCCGCTCTGGCATTGAACATTTTATATCCAATAGACGGGTCTTTAGCCCATGATGGGATGAGTCCCCAACGCAAATCGACCAGGCTATTTTGATCATCTTTGCGAATGACTGCGGCGATTTGCTGGCCTGGAGAAATATTATTACCCGGTCTGTATTCACAGGCAACATTCTGGACATTGAATGATTCAGTGATAACCCGTAAGTCAGTCAGCAGAACAAAGCGGCCACACATTTTGTCAATCCTTTTTTAATGTCAGATCGGTTGCTGAATATTTTAAATGCAAGCGCCTGTCATCCGGATTTACGCACCGGGGTTCGTTTTTCAATGCAAAGATCGGTTTCCTACATATAGAAAAGTTTTTGATGCCCCCTCTCCTTTGTATAAAAGCGTTCCCTCTTCAACCAACAATCTCAGCACTGAAGAGATCTGGGAAAGCAGATTCCGGTATGTCCCCAGGAAAAGCGATTGATGCTTCAACATGGTACATATCTCTGAATGTGTCATCCCATCAGGATTCTGCCTGATCAACGCCTTTACCATTTTTTTCATGCGGCACAATTCTTTTGGCGGCTTATCTGGAGCAGTCATAAAATACATCTTTCATAAAACTTCTGTCCTATTGAATATTAAAGGTGTCTCTTAAAATGCTCTTCCTTCTTCCAAGCGGCGATCCTGTATACTATCACAGATCGCTGGCCTCCTGAACTTCAATTCAATATTTTTCTTGACAATAGAACAAATGTTCTATATACGGGAATCATGAAAGAGAGAAGAACGATACAGGCAGTTCAGGGAATCATCGGCAGCTTCTTCCGTCAGCAGCGTAGGATGCCCTCCTATCAGGAAATGCTGGACCTCCTTGGAGTCAAATCAAAAAGTGTCGTCCATTTCTGGGTTAACAAGCTGATTGCTGGCGGCTTCCTCGAAAGAGATCAAAAAGGTCATCTGAGTCTCACGAAGCAGTCGTTCGCAATTCCCATGGTGGGTACTGTTCAAGCTGGGTTCCCGTCTCCTGCTGAAGAAGTCCTTCGGAATCTCATGTCCATGGACGAATATCTGATCACAAGACCGGAAACCTCTTTTCTGTTGCAGGTCAGCGGTGATTCAATGACCGGGGCAGGCATCATGGAAGGAGACCTCGTGATCATTGAAAAGGGCAGAGACCCCCAGACCGGCGACATT
>CAYXQK010000260.1:0-3185 GCA_964467445.1 uncultured Syntrophaceae bacterium | reverse complement strand
CTGCCGGTTCTTGAGAATGACGCCTGTCGCCGCAATGACATCGCCGGGGATGCGAACCTTCGCGTGCAGCATCGGCCCCTCTTTTGTGTCCGCCCGGGGACCGAAGGCGAAGAAATGATCGATGGCCTTGTTGGCGTTGGTAAAGGCATTGCCGCAGGGCAAGGGCTGCACGAGTGCAAAAACCTCCGTCATGGCCGCAGTCAACCTTTCAGAAATCTCTCCGGCTTTTTTCTGATCGCCCTTCTCCAAATTGACGATGAGGGTTGAAAGCTCCCGGGCAAAGCAGTTGGCCGTGCTCAGCAGAAACCCGGCGTAAGGACCGTCGGCTTCCCGCAGCCACTTTGCGTAATCACCCTCGGCGCCACGCACCAGAAATACGTCCCCCTTGTCAACCGCGGATGTCGCAATTCGGTCCTGACCGCTCGAATCCTTGAAGAGGATCAGGTTGAAATATTTTCCGAGAAGCCTGCCAAAGGTCTCCGGCGAGACTTCATTTTCCGTCACCTGGGGGAGCTGATACAGGGCGGTGGGCAGCCCCAGATCGAGCATCCCGGAGAGTCCGGCCTCCATATCCGCCTGCGTCAGCGTCTTTCCCGCCGGCGGGCAAACGGTAAACCCGCAAACACGTTTGTCTTTGAGCATTCGCAACGCATCATCACCGGTCATGCCTTTGGGACCGATCAGCTTCAGCATGCCGGAAATCGTCCGCTGCACGCTTTCGGTGTCCCGCTTCAGAGCGCCCAGGAGCAGAAATATTTCCTGCTTCTGGGCCTGCTGCAATGCAAATTTCGAGACCTGCATCGTTTCCTGCTCGTCCAGCTCCCAACCGTCGCCCGTTGAACCGGGAATCAGGAATCCCTTCACCCAGGGAACGATGTGATGGAAATGGGCGGACATCCGGTCGAGGTCGATGGCACCGTCATCCTGGTAATGCGTCAGTAAAGGGCACCATAACCTGGGAACTCCGTACGGAAAAAACTCCCGCATGAATATCTGTCGTTTTTTCGCTATCGTGTTCATAAAATGAGTCCTCCGAAATGCGTTTTTCAGGTCGTCGGCAGCAGTTTTTTCAAAGCCGCAAGCAGTCGGGAGACGCTCTCCTCCCGGGACGAGTGGCCCATCAGGCCGATCCGCCAGATCTTGCCGGCCAGGGGTCCCAGCCCGGCGCCGATTTCGATCCTGAATTCGCTGCGCAACCGTTTCCGGACGGCAAGCTCATCGACACCCGCCGGTATCAGCACCGTGTTGAGCATGGGCAGCCGGAAAGGTTCCTCCACGAGCATCTCCATGCCGAGTTCCCTGAGACCGCCGACGAGTGCCAGATGGTTTTTTCGGTGCCGCTGGAAGGCCTTTTCGAGCCCCTCTTCGAGCAGCAGCGCGAGGGCCTGGTAGAGCCCGTAGAGCATGTTCACAGGCGCCGTATGGTGATAGACGCGCTTGGCGCCCCAGTAATTCGCGATGAGCGACAGGTCCAGATACCAGTTGGGAACTTTGGTTTTGCGGCCGTTGAGTTTGGCAACCGCCCTTTCGGAAAAGGACAGGGGCGCGAGTCCCGGCGGGCAGGATAGGCATTTCTGTGTCCCGCTGTACAGTGCGTCGATGCCCCAGTCGTCCATGCGCACGTCGATCCCGCCGAGGCTCGTCACCGTATCCACGAGGTAGAGGGTATCGCTTCCCTTAAGGATTTTCCCAATTTCGGCCACCGGGTTCCTGGCCCCCGTCGATGTCTCCGCGTGCACCACCGCGACGATGCGGTAGGCGTTTTCGCGGATTTTCTTTTCCACCGCTTCCGGGACAACCGGCGTTCCCCAGGCAAATTCAAGGGTATCCACCTCGGCGCCCAGCCTGGAGGCGACATCGCTCATGCGCATGCCGAAAACGCCATTGATGAGAATCAGCACCCTGTCGCCCGATTCGATGAGATTCACGAAGCAGGCCTCCATCCCGGCCGACCCGGTCCCGGACATGGGAAGGGTCATGGCGTTTTCGGTGTTCAGGACCTGCTTGAGCATTTCCTTGATCCCGTCCATGATCGTCAGGAAGTAAGGGTCCAGATGCCCGAGGGTCTTGCAGCTCAGGGCGTCATAGACCGCCTGCGGGACGCAGGACGGACCGGGGCCCAGCAACAATACGTCTTCGATGCCTTCCAGTAAATTCTTCATGTCATTCTCCTTCTTCGCCTATCCACCATTGGACTCGATCTTCCGGATCTGATCGAACAGTCTCTGATTCACCGGCGTGGGAATGCCATAGCGCCTGCCCAGCTCGATCACCCGGCCGGCAAACATCTCCACTTCGGTTTTCCGGCCCGCCTCCACATCCTGCAGCATGGAGGTCTTCCCCTGCGGATTCAACCGGAAAAGGTAGGGATCGAAGCCGTCTATATCCGCTTCCGACAGATCAACACCGGCTTTCCCGGCCAGCCGGACTACCTCGCGCATGGCCGCGCCCATGAGCTCCCTCGCCTCCCCCGCGGTCTGAAACATGGCATAGGGGGCGCGCAGCACCGCCGAGGCCTGGTTAATCCCCACGTTGATCATGAATTTCCACCACAGGATGCGCAGCATGTCCGGCGGTGTTTCATAGACAATGCCGGCCCTCTCAAAGAGCGCCTGGACGCGCCGGACCCGTTCCGTCAGGACGGGATTGGCCGCCTCTCCGATAAACAGTTTGCCCTGTGTGGTGTAAATGACACGGCTTCCCTCCCGCAGCGCATCGATCCCGACGGACACACAATAAAGGATATTGTCCATGCCATAGGCGGTGCCGATGCGCTCCTCGCTCTCGATGCCGTTCATGACGGAAATGATCAAGGTCTCGGCGCCCACCCGGCTTTTCATATCCCGGATGGCTTCGTCCAAATGCTGGTATTTAACGGCAACGATGACGAGATCGGCCGGCGCTGCGGAATCTTGCGGGCTCAGAACGGGAATATGATAAGGTTTGTCATTAACCACCACGCCTTCCCGGTAGAGTCGTTCTCCACGCCCCGACCCGGCCACAAAGCCGATGCATCGGGAATCCATGTCACAAAGCATGGCCGCATAAACTGCCCCCAGCGCGCCGGCCCCGATGATCGAAATGGTCTCGATGGATGGTTTCATAAACCCCCTCAACTCACCTTTCCAAGAGGCTCCGCGCCCCGGACCTCTTTCCTCGCTTACTTTCACAGGATCTCAATCAAG
>CAYXQK010000259.1:0-3452 GCA_964467445.1 uncultured Syntrophaceae bacterium | reverse complement strand
GGGATCTCCTGCGCCGTATTATCCTGAATGGGGCGTGAGCGATCGAATGACTCCTCCCGTGCCTGCCATTCCTGCGCGAAAGACCGTCATCGTTATCGGCGGCGGTGCGGGGGGGATGCTGGCGGCAGGGCGGGCGGCCCGGTGGGGAACCCGGGTTATCCTCCTGGAGAAGACCGATCAGTTGGGGCAGAAGATCCTCGTCAGCGGCAAAACCCGCTGCAACCTCACAAACAGCAAGACCCTGAAAGAATTCATCGCCATGTACGGCCCCAACGGCCGCTTCCTGTATGGCGCCTTCCATTGCTTTTTCCGCGACGACCTGCTGGCCCTTTTGAAACGCTACGGCGTAGAGACGAAGGTGGAGCGCGGCGGCCGGATCTTTCCCGCCAGTGACAATGCCCGAGATGTGGTGGCGGCGCTGTGCCGCCATCTTGACGACCATCACGTCGAAATCAAAACGGGCGTCCGCGTGATGGAGATCATCGTTGAGAACACCAAAATCGCAGGCGTGAAATATAAATGTGGGGGCACTTCCCCTGTTTTTCTCCCTGCCGATGCAGTCATCCTGGCCACCGGCGGCGCCACCTGGCCGGCCACGGGCTCCACCGGCGACGGCTATACCATGGCCGCGGGGCTTGGCCACACCATCGTCCCGCTCCGGCCCGCCCTGGTTCCCCTGGTCGTTGAGGAAATCGCGATAGCCAAATCCATGCAGGGGGTCAGCCTGCGCAACGTCCGCCTGACCGCGTTCCAGTGCCGCGCCGACGCCATCAACGATGAGAAGGCGCCAGCCATCGATACCGGCCGCGGCATCCCGGGAAAACGCCCCCGTCCGCCCGTCATCGAAAGTCGCCTGGGCGAGATGATGATCACCCATTTCGGCATCGGCGGCCCCGTGACGCTGCTCATGAGCCTCAGCGTTGTGGACGCGCTGGCCGAAGGACCGGTCAGCGTCGCCATTGACCTCAAGCCCGCCCTGGAGAGGCGACAGCTTCGGGACCGCCTTCAGCGCGACTTCGATCAGTACGGCAAACGAGGTTATCGCCGCATCCTGGACGGACTGCTCCCCCTGAGGATGATTGAGCCCTTTATTCAAATGACGGGCCTCCCTGCCGATAAACCGGCGCATCAGATCACATCGGCGGAGCGCGACCTGATCGCCGGTTTCCTGAAATCCATGCGCTTCAACATCCGGGCGCCGCTGCCCATGTCGTCGGCCATCGTCACGGCGGGCGGCGTTTCCCTTAAAGAGATCGATCCTCGAACGATGGCCTCCCGACTGATCCGGGGACTTTATTTCTGCGGCGAGGTCATGGATATCGACGCCGACACCGGCGGCTACAACCTTCAGGCCGCTTTTTCCACAGGTTTTCTTGCCGCCGAAAGCGTGGGAAACTAAATACGGGCGGCTTGACATGCCGATAAAAATTTACTACACAGCCCAATCAGCACGCATGATGAACTTTGCATAACCGCTGAAAAATGGTTCGCGAGCGGCGAATCAAATGTTTTCCGCCTTTCCAGAGATAACGTTAACGGCTTGTCGTATGTCATGATTACGTCTGATCGTCCTCTTAGCGGAAAAGATTTTTGAGACGCGGCGAAGCCATTTTTCAAAGGTCTCGCATGATGAGCCGATTGAAATTGCGCAAACTGAAGCCTGCAACGACAATTGGAAATTGCATCTCACGCAGACGCTGAATTTGACCGGTTTTTCGACTTTTGACGAGGACATCCATTATGAAAGGCATTATTCTCGCGGGTGGTTCAGGCACGCGCCTCTACCCCATCACCACCACCATCTCAAAACAGATCCTCCCGGTTTTTGACAAGCCCATGATCTACTATCCCCTGTCGGTCCTGATGATGGCCGGCATTCGGGAAATCCTCATCATCTCCACTCCCCGCGACCTGCCCTTGTACAGAGAGCTTTTCAGCGATGGCTCGCAACTGGGCTTATCCCTGTCTTACGCGGAGCAGCCCGAACCCGGCGGTCTTGCCCAGGCCTTCATCATCGGAGAATCTTTTATCGGCCGGAAAAATAACGTCTGCCTCATCCTGGGCGACAATATCTTCTATGGCGACGGCCTCTCCCGAATGCTTGATAAAGCAGGCATGCTGGCCGACGGCGCCCTGGTCTTCGGCTACCGGGTAAAGGATCCGCACCGGTATGGCGTCATTGCATTCGACGATCAGGGGCAAGCCATCAGCATTGAAGAAAAACCGGCGAATCCAAAGTCCAACTACGCCGTCGTCGGCCTTTATTTTTACGATAATACGGTCGTGGACATTGCAAAGAATCTGAAGCCGTCGGAGCGGGGTGAACTTGAGATATCCGACGTCAACAGGGAATATCTGAACCGCGGCAAGCTCAAAGTGGAACTGCTTGGCCGGGGGATGGCCTGGCTCGATACGGGCACCCATGAAAGCCTCCTGGAGGCCAGCAACTTCATCGCCACGATCGAACACCGCCAGGGGCTGAAAGTGGCCTGCATTGAAGAAATTGCCTTTAATAAAGGCTACATAAACGTGGAACAGTTACTTGCTCTGGCGCAACCCCTGGCCAGGAATCACTATGGGGAGTATCTGATCAGTCTGATCCGGCAGAAAAGGTAGAAAGTGAATGGGGGCAGGGGGACATTGAGGCATGTACACGGCGGGTATTGATATCGGGTCGATCAGCGCGAAGGCGGTGATCATGGAGGGCGACCGGGTGCTTGCCAGCCGGGTGATCTTTACGGGCTACAACGCGGAAGCTGCGGGAAGAAAGGTCTTCGAAATGGTTCTGGCCGACACGAATCTGTTGCCTCTGGACATCCGCGGGATCATTGCCACGGGCTATGGCCGCAAGAGCGTCTCTTTCGCGGACAAGGCCGTCACGGAGATCATGTGCCATGCGGCCGGCGCCCGTTATCTGAATCCGGAGATCCGTTCCGTCATCGATATCGGCGGTCAGGACAGCAAGGCCATCCTGCTGGATGAAACGGGCAGGGTGGTCAACTTCATCATGAACGACAAATGCGCTGCCGGGACGGGACGTTTTCTGGAAGTCATGGCCCGGGCGCTGGAGGTGGATCTGGACGAATTCGGGCGGCTCTCTCTCCAGGCCGAGGCCCCCTCAAAAATCAGCAGCCTTTGCACCGTTTTTGCCGAGTCGGAGGTCATTTCTCTCATCGCCCGCGGGGAAAAGCGCGAGAATATCATCGCCGGCATTCATGAATCGATCTGCGTCCGGGTGCTGGCAATGGCCAACCGCGTGGGCGTCAGAGCCCCGGTCGCGATGACTGGCGGCGTGGCCAGGAATATCGGTGTCGTCCGAGCCTTCGAAAAAGTCATCGCCGCGCCGGTCGAAGTGTCTCAATACGCCCAGGTCAACGGCGCCATCGGGGCGGCGCTGCTGGCGCAAAACCTTGATTTTGCCCCCTCCGGCGTGAAAAACCATACTCCAATCT
>CAYXQK010000258.1:0-4691 GCA_964467445.1 uncultured Syntrophaceae bacterium | reverse complement strand
GCGCCAAGGTGCTGATTTGAAGGGTGTTGCAAGTTTTCACGGAAGCCTAAACGCTGTCAAGCCTGCCGAACCGGGGATGGTCAAGGCGAAGGTTTTGGTGCTTCACGGCGCAGAAGACAACTTCATTAAGCCGGAGCAGATAGAAGCATTTAAGAAGGAGATGTCTGAAGCCAAAGTTGATTATACGTTTATCTCCTACCCCGGAGCTGTGCACAGCTTTACCAGTCCCGATGCAGATGCCCTCGGTAAGAAATTCAACATGCCCATAGCCTATAACGCAGATGCCGACAAAAAATCATGGGACGAGTTGAAAATGTTCTTGAAGAAGATTTTTGGGGGATAGAGCATCGGCCCCCTCAATAGTATGTCAAGCTGTGTAGACAAGAAATGGCGAGTGTTGTCTTGCCCTTCCTGTTCCTTCCTGTAACACGCTACGATACATTATTGACGAAAATATCAGTTTTCGTCTGGCAATCAATTAGTCAGCATGCCCCAAGAGGAGTGACTGCCACAAATGTATTTGACTTATACAGGAGTTTGACATTTCATGCCAGATTTGATACAAAAAACAATGCAGGATTCATCATTACTTTCAAAATGGTTCTTAGTACGTTTTGTTCCACAAGGCAACGCGGCGCGTTTGTTCTTCAGCGTTACGCCACCATGAAAACATCTTTTCCATAGAGAAGGTAAGGGCGGCATTCGGATTATCTTATTTTCTTAGCTATTCCTTCAAAGCACCATATTCTGCGAATATCCGAGGTCATTAAGGTAATCTTTGAGCTAATCATATGGGGCGAGGCTACCCCCGCCCAAAGACCTTCTCATAGGGTCATAGTGTTGTGGGCAAAATATTGTATGCCGCCCGTCTTTTGTTGCAGTAGTTATATTTGCGTTTGCAAGTACAGTTCGAAAGGAATTTAGTGAGATAATGATGAACAACACAAATAACGCGTATCTCTTGCCTGAAGTTGGTTTCCGGGAAACCGAAGTCACGCGCAGGCGTACCTTTGGCATAATTAGTCACCCCGATGCAGGCAAAACGACTCTTACTGAAAAATTATTGCTCTTTGGTGGGGCTATCAATATGGCAGGTGAGGTTAAGGCACGCAAGGGCCGCCGGCAAGCCACCAGTGACTGGATGGCCATTGAACAAGAGCGCGGCATCTCTGTCACCAGTTCGGTAATGAAGTTCGATTATCGCGGCTACGAAATCAACCTGCTCGACACACCTGGTCACCAGGACTTCTCAGAGGACACCTATCGGGTTCTGACAGCGGTGGACAGCGCGATCATGGTTGTTGACAGCGTTAAGGGGGTTGAAACCCAGACCCGTAAACTGATGGAAGTCTGCCGGATGCGCAATACCCCTATCCTGACCTTTATCAACAAGCTCGACCGGGAGGGGATGTCTCCACTGGACATTTTGGCCCATATCGAGGATAAGCTGCAAATAGAGTGTGCGCCCTTATCCTGGCCCATTGGCACAGGAAGGTTTTTCAAGGGAACCTACAATCTGCACCGAAAAGAATTGAATCTCTTCAAGCCCGGTCAGGCCAACCGTACCAACGAGATGATCACCATACATGATGTGGCAGATCCTTTTCTTGATGAAATTCTGGGCAAGCAGGCCGATGAATTGCGGGAAGACCTTGAACTGTTAGAGGGTGCTACCAACCCTTTTGATTTGGAAGACTATCTCAAAGGCAACCAGACGCCGGTTTTTTTCGGGAGTGCCATCAATAATTTCGGTGTTCAGGAAATGCTTGACACCTTCGTTGAAATCGCCCCCGGCCCCTTGCCACGGCTAACTACGACCCGTATAGTCTCCCCCGTCGAGGAAGCCTTTTCAGGGTTTGTCTTTAAGATTCAAGCCAATATGAACCCGGCACATCGTGACCGCATCGCATTTCTTCGAATTTGCTCAGGCCGTTTTCAACGAGGAATGAAGGCGCGCCACCATCGCCTCGGTAAAGACATACTGATTTCCAACCCGATCATCTTCATGGCGCAAGACAGGGCGCTTGTGGAGGAGGCTTGGCCCGGAGACATCATCGGTATTGTCAACCATGGTACGATCAAGATCGGGGACACCTTTTCGGAAAAGGAGCCGCTCAAGTTTACCGGTATTCCGAGCTTTGCTCCTGAGCATTTTCGGCGAGTGCACCTGAAATCACATCTTAAAAGCAAACAGCTCCATAAAGGTCTAACCCAGTTAACCGAGGAAGGAGCTGTTCAGTTGTTTCGTCCCATACGGGGTGGTGAATTTATTTTGGGGGCGGTGGGGGTTCTTCAGTTCGATGTTACGGCAAACCGACTCAAGGTTGAGTATGGCGTGGATGCCCACTACGAAAATCTTGATTACACTATTGCCCGCTGGGTGCATTGCGAGGACAAGAAACGGCTAGCGGCTTTCGAAAAGGCAAATCGGTCCAACCTTGCGATGGATGCGGAAGGAAACCTGACATATCTTTCCGCCAGTCAATGGAGATTTGATCGTGTAGCTGAGGAATGGCCTGAGATAGCGTTTTTCAAAACTCGGGATCATCAATAGACTATTTTATTAATTAATTCCAGAGATCCTACTACATGAAAATATTACGCATGGTAAGCATAAATCTGATGTAGTCCTCAATGGTGAAGCAGTGTAGGTGCAGTCAACCACCACCTGCTCCAGAGAATAACACACCGTCCCCCATTTTTTAGCCAATGACCGAGATGAATAGCCCAAAGCGTTGGCTTTCCATGATGGATTTCAGAAGAAGAATCTCAAAGATCAGAAAACTGTATTAATGGCTCAAATGACTGAGGCACGGATTCCCTATAATGATCTCAGCAATCATACATGGTCTTATTGCAATCCTAATGCGCATATTTACAAATGGTTCGCTGTTGCCCGTATCAGTATGGAATGGTATATTGAGAAAAAATAAAATACATAAAGGGCGAGGGGATATTCAATGCGTGATCAGATAGAGAAAATTGCTGAATTAATTGTCAGCTCAAAGCGAATCGTCGTGTTTGTTGGCGCTGGGTTGAGCACGGAATCCGGGATTCCTGATTTCAGAAGCCCAGGAGGTGTATGGGACAAATACGACCCGGAGGATTTCTATTTCCAGAATTTTGTCTCAAGTGAGGCTTCACGGGAGAAATACTGGCAAATGGCAACAGAGATGTACGAATCGATGAAAGACGCCAAGCCTAATCAGGCACATTATGCTCTTGCCGAACTGGAAAAACTCGACAGACTCGATTGCCTCATCACACAGAATATCGATGGCCTACACTTCAAGGCAGGTAATTCGCCCGAGAAAGTGCTGGAACTCCACGGCACGGCCATGCATGTGACGTGTCTGAGCTGTAATAAACGATATGAACGGGATGCAATTCAGCTACGGATCGCAAATGGAGAGAAGGCACCCCTCTGCGATGAGTGTGCTGGCCTCCTCAAACCGGCCACCATTTCCTTTGGTCAGTCTATGCCGGAGTGGGAGACAAGAGAGGCATATGAGTGCTCGGCTACCTGCGACCTTTTTATCGTTATAGGCTCGTCCCTTGTTGTGCAGCCCGCAGCCAATATGCCCGTGATTGCCCACCGAAACGGCGCTAAGCTGGTCATTGTCAATCGTGATGAGACGGCTTGTGACGATATTGCAGACATCATTGTGAAGGCACAGGCAGGTATGGCCATGGCAGCCATACTTGATGAGGTCAAACGGGTACTGCCAAAAACTCCTTGATCTGGAGAAGTTTTTTTGGATCTTTGAACTTTGAATTATCCAAGGTAAGGGTTTTCCTTCTGACCTCTTACTTCTCACGTTTCAAGGGACTGAAAGAGAGATCGTATCTCGGGAGGAACACCCCTGAAATCAAGATATTCCTTTATACCCTCCAGGGTAAACCCTCTCGTCCTGCGGAAAGAGGCATTCCCTTGTGCGCACGTCTTCTCTTTCTCATCTATGATGACGCCGGTGAGATGATATGTGTTGTGGGTTGCATGAAGGAGATGTCCCGAAGCACGATAGGTCTTTCCGCATACAACCGGCCTTTTAAACTCCACCTCGATCTTCCAGGTTGCACAGATCTTCTTTGTTTCCATAAAAAGGGTCCACCACATAACCTCGTCAAGTATTCCCGTGACGATTCCGCCATGGAGCATCCCATCATAACCCTGAAATTTTTCGTGGGCAGTAAATTCGCAGAATGCTCTACCATCTGTATACTGCAGCTCAAGTCCAAGCCCGCCGGTTGCAGGTCCGCAAAAGAAACACTTCTTATAGCCTGGCAGAAGTCCGTTCATAGTTTGTTGAATCCTCCGTTTTCGATCCTCTATTTTAACCTAATTATTTGCCTTAATGTGGACAGATAGGATGATATCGTTCTGTAATATAAAGGAAAACAATGCCGACCCATTCATTCATCCATTGAGTTGGCAACAGGGCTATGCAATAGTATCTTATTTTGTAACATATTGTTAATCAAAAACAATCATTAAAATGAGGGATACAATATCTTAGATAAAGTTATACAACTGTTAATTTAATTATGTGTAGTGCTTCGCAATAAAGATGTAGAATCGTTTTTGTAATCTAATAAAATTTGGCTGCTTTTTTAAGGCAATACAAGGTTGTGCATCCTTCAAGTTTAATGCATTAATATCACGGTTAAACTGGTGGTATGCACGGGTGATG